>JAFTGC010000033.1 GCA_017458105.1 Ruminococcus sp.
TTTTCCAACCGAGGGGGTACCCCCTAGGTTGGAAAAACATTGACTCATAAACTTTTTTAAAAATCTTACACACTTTTCTTGACAAAGCCAAACATTTGACTCATAAACTTTTTTAAAAATCTTACACACTTTTCTTGACAAAGCCTAGCCAAGTATTTTGATGCTATCTCTCCGTAATTTCGCACCACGTCGTAGAGTAGGAAAGAACCGCCTTGCTGTATTTCTACAGTAGGTTTGTCCAGACCTCTCGCGGAACCGCACGTACACCTCTCGATGTATACGGCTCCCCATTATTGCTAATCTTAAATAATTCAAGGGTTATGGATTTTATGATGACATTCCTTGCAAACCGCTATTGTCTTACGCTTTTTGGCTATCATCATAATTTCCCAGAAATCTTTACCTTTCAGGTTTTTCACCTTATTGACGTGATGAATTTCAAGCGGCACGCCTGTTTTACCGCACAACTCACAAACCTCTGCGGACAATCTGTCTTCAAAGGTTGTTCTTGTAGTTGCGTGTATAACAGCATAATCTTTAATAACTTCATCAAAGTCTGTTGCTTTTTTGCACTTCATATAATCCGCAAATTTACTGTATCTATTGCCCTTTTTGGTTTTGTAAGGAATTCTCCAACTGCCGTCATAGGCGTATTTCGCTATGATTTTTCTTGCAGTTGTTTTGTGCTTACCAGCGATTGTTTTCAAACAGCTATATTCCATAAAATATGCAAAATAGCATAATCTCGTATAGTTGCTGGCTAAAGCGTAGTAATTACATACGCCACGCAATTCAGCGTTGAACGCTGTTAGAATTTCCAAATCCGTACAGACGTAAAGATATTTTCTTGCAATAGGTTCAAGAGTGCCGTCCTTTAGCTGTCTGATAATTGATTTTCTAAACAGAAACGGCATAATCTTATCCTTAAACGGTACGCAAAGTTCAACTTTCATGTTCAAAGTTCTTTGCAGATGTTTACCATGCGGCTTTGCGGTTTTATCCCGTCTGACACGAATGTCATACCCGAGAAATCTCGCAAATTGACTGCTGTGAGTTATCAGCGTTTTCTTTTCCAATAATTCCATTTTCAGTTCATGGCTGATAAAGTCGGAAAATTGTCGTTTAATATTCTCACAATCAGCTTTTTCTCCCTTAACACCGATTATGAAGTCATCCGCATAGCGTATGTACTTCATCACTTTATCGGTCTGTGAAGCGCAAGGTATTTTACGAAGCTGTTTTCGCAACATTTTTCTTTGTTTCAGCAATTCGGATTTTCTCTGTCCTGTTGCCGTTTTAAGCTCTTTTCTAATCGAACCAATCACACTCGAAAGGTCATCATATTCCTTTGTACGCACTCTATCTCTGTCCTTGTAGTATTTCTTTGCGGTTTTCTCCGCAAATTTGTCAAGTTCATTCAAATAGATGTTTGCAAGTATCGGCGATATAATACCGCCCTGTGGACAACCCGAATAGGTAGTGTGATATTTTCAGTTCTCCATATATCCCGCTCTAAGGAATTTCCACACAAGCTGAATTAACCTTTGGTCTTTAATTTTTCTGTCGATAATATTGACAAGCACATTGTGATTGATATTATCAAAGCAACCTTTTATATCACCCTCTACAAACCATGTAACTCCTGTGAATTCCTTTTTAATGGAGTTCAGTGCTGTGTGACAGCTTCTTTCAGGACGGAAACCGTGAGAGTATTTTGAAAATATTGGCTCATACACAGCTTCCAAAATCATTCTCAGTACTTCCTGCACAAGTTTGTCTGTAAAGGTGGGTATTCCCAAAGGGCGCAGCTTTTTACTGTTTCCTTTCTTTTGGATATACGTTCTGCGGACTGGCTTTGGCTGATAACTTTCATCGGCTAAAGACTTAATAATCCTTTCGATTTTTTCTTTGCTAAAACCGTCTGCTGTATCATCATGAACACCCTGTGTCGCCGCACCTTGATTTGCATACAGATTTTTGTATGCAACAAAGTACAGGTCAGGTCGCAGCATATAACGATACAGTCTTGTAAAGATTTCATTTTTGTTCTTACTTGAATTTTTGCTGATGTTCACTAAAATCTCGGTTGTTGGTTTCATTTGAGGTTTTCCTCCCTAATCAATTTTTGATTTTAGAACACAATAACTGTCCTCCTTCGCCGTGTGAACGCTGTTAACGTCTCGGACTACTGCGAGGACTCCGTTGCCATATTGGATATTCAGCGTCATCTCTCTTGCCGTATAGACTTAAGATTTATCACCCGAAGGCATTTCGCATAGCTTTTTCAAGCGTTCCAACTTAGGCAATCCCCAGTTAATGCAATAAGCAGGCAAATGCAGATTGTCGGGTATGCTTTTGTTTCTTTATAACCAGTTCTCTGGCTCGTCATATGAATTATTTGGTAACCCATTATGCAAAAGCGAAACACAATATTATTCATATCAGAGGTTGATACCACTATTGCGGTTACATACACATTCCTCTGTCCGGACACAACGGAAACTCGAAACTCACATTTAACATTCTATAGTTTTACCCTCATATCTGCTTGACGTTGCGGTTCAGCCGCACCTTTGTGTATAAGGTGACTTACCGCTTCTCCTGTCATGCTATTGTTCAGTTCGGCTTTCGCTTCTTCGGTTAGGCAGGTCGTCTCCATCGTTACCTTGATGGGTAGTGCCTTAATCTACTTCTTATTGCACCCTATCTGGGCGCACGCCCTTTGTATCCGTACTTAAAAATGACATACCTGTCGCGCAGGCGTACTCAATACACGGATAGAGCCAATATGCAGTTTTACCGACACCCGCTGCGCCAATCATAAGCGCGTGTACATCGCCCGTGTCAACCATTACACCTGTGGTGTTTTGCGAAGTTGGTTTTATGATTTCTTTTCGTTCCTTGTCGGGATTCATATTCGTTGCGTAAAAGCGAGATATCCTCCTGATGATGTACCATAGCCTGCGGAGAAAATTTGCAAAGCGAATACGATTCATCGTATTGCAACCGACGACTATCCCTTGTTCTTTTGGGCGGCTGTCGGGGTTCGTTCTCCACACTTGCGGATTGAAATGCAGATGCTTGTATGTTCTGCGAATCTCTTTCTTTGTCGCCCAACGAGCCGTGCCGTGCTGTCCGTGACCGACGGTTTTGTCCTTGATGTTGTTGAGGTTGTATCTGTTGGACAGCGACATCACCACAGCAAAGAAAAGAAATAACGCGCCGACAGCGATAATCAATGTGCCGATACCTTGTGGCAGCATAACTGTTCATTCCTTTCATCGTATTTTAACCATTCCTCGTTCCAATCCTTGAGATGCGGAGTGAGGATTTTGCATTGTATTCCCATCTCTTTCAGTTTCTCGGAGATACTGCGATTCGCCTTGTGTCCGGCTTCATCGTTATCCATGCAGAGATAAACCGTTTTCAGATTGGGATTATCCTTGAGACATTGAAAAAGCACCCTGTCCGAAACGGAGCAGGATGCCGCATAGCTGTGTTCATACCAATGGTCCTTATGCATGGAGATAAAAGACAGCATATCAATGGGCGCCTCAA
>JAFTGC010000034.1 GCA_017458105.1 Ruminococcus sp.
TCTTGCGCTCTGTGTTACAATTGGAATTGTCCATAGTGATGATTCCTTTCGAATTGGTGTCTGCAAACTCAATTCTACTACAGAATCGTGGCTATGGATACTTTTTTATTATTTCAACTTCATTTTACAACGCGCCAAGTATTTTACAACGCGCCAAGTTTTTAAAAAATTAGATAATTGATGTTTTTGCCCGCCTATATAGTGGAACGGAAAAGGCGGGCAAAAACATCGTCAGATTAAGTGCTCGTATTTTTCAATACGGGCTTTGATTTTGTCGTCGGTGACAAGCTGATTTCTGACTATTGCCGATTAAAAAATCTTATTGTAAAACAACTGCCTTTTTTCGGCTTTGAATCCACACTTATGTAACCGTTACATTTTTCTATGATTGTTTTCGCCAGGGCAAGACCTATGCCAATGCTGTTTTCGTCGGAATTTTTACCTTTATAAAAGCGTTCAAAAATATGAGGCAAATCTTCGGGAGCAATTCCGCAGCCCGTATCTGTTACGGTTATTTTTGTGTACAGCTTGTTTTGTTCGGCATGGAGTGTTACTGTATCACCATCGGTGCTGTGCTCAATGCAGTTTTTCAGAATATTTGTTATAGCTTCAACAAGCCACTTTCTGTCACACCCCAATTCAATTGAACTGCAGTCTGTAATAACATCCACACCCTTTATCTCAGCCAAAATTGATGTGTTTTGCACACAGTCATCAAAAATATCTGATAAATTTTCCGGATTGTTTTTAAGTACTATTGAATCTGCATCAAGCTTTGAAAGCGTCAAAAGTGACTGTACCAAAAAGCTTATGTTGTTTGACGATTGTTTAATATCACTCAAAAATTCTTGACGAATACAGTCCGGCATATTGGGGTCATCAAGCAGATTGTCAACCATAATCATAATCGAAGTCAGTGGTGTTTTAAGCTGATGTGAAATATCCGACAGCGAATTTTTTAGATTTTCTTTACTTTTTCGTGAATTTTCGGATTGTTCACGGAGCATAACGGTTGTTTTGTAAATTTCATTTTTTAAAACAGAGTTATCGTCCTCAGTGTTTTCTTTAATGTTAAGGTCATACTTTCCGTGGTTAATTTGTGTCAGATAGTTTGTCAGGCATATATTTTCGCGTTTTTCACGCCTTATATAAATTAGAAAAACGGCTAAAAATGCACACCCTGCCAATGTGCAGACAGCTGAGTAGGCAACAATTGAGTTGGTATATAATCTTTCGTTTTCATATACAATCCAGTTTTTTCCGTTTATTCCGTACAACTTCATTATCTGTTCGGTTTCGGCAGTGTCAGTTTTGCTGTTAAGAATTTCTGCAAGTTCTATATCGTTAAGTTTTGGGTATTTACTTTTAATATTAGCTAAAAGTTGAGTTACCGTTCGGTTGGTTGAATTGCGTAAACAATTTAGAGTAACTGCTGTTGTGACTGCACTTGCGGCAGTGAAAAGCACTATTAATATAAGGAAGAACAGGATAAACTTTTTTGAGTTTTTCATTTTTTCTCCATTCTGTAACCAACACCTTTTACGGTTTTAATCAGGTCGGTGTCAAGTTTTGTTCGTATTCTTTTTATATATACAGTCAAGGTGTTGTCGTTGACAAAGTTTCCGGCAATGTCCCATATTTTATCGAGCATACTTGCCCGTGTTACCGTTTTGCCCAGATTTTGCATCAGCATAGAAAAAATTCGGTATTCCAGTGCCGTAAGTTCAACCGTCTTGCCGTTTTTGCTTACGGACTTGCTGTCAAGGTCAAGAATAATATCGCCCGTTGTGACGGTATTTTGTTTGTTTTCGTTTTTTCTTGTAAGCCGTCTTATCCGTGCCAACAGCTCTCGGGTAGAGAAAGGTTTTGTTATGTAATCATCCGCACCAAGGTCAAGACCCTTTACAATATTGTCCTCATCGTCAAGTGCCGTAAGAAAAACCACAGGTGCGTTGTTATACCTGCGTATATCCTTAAAAAGCTCAAAACCGTTGCCGTCGGGCAGTGTTATGTCTATTATAATAAGGTCAAACTCTTCGCCCGATTTACTCAAGGCAGTTTCGTAGGTATCGCATACTGTGGTGTTGTATCCGTTAGAAGAAAGGGTGTAGACAAGCCCTTTTGATATAGCTTTGTTGTCCTCAACAAGTAAAATATTCATATTTTGCTCCGTAAATGGATTTTATCCCGACCGCAATTTGCAGTCGGGATATTCACTAATTATATGGTATTGTGAGAATGATGTCAAGAAAGTGAGTTAAATATTATCATTTCGTATGGTTTCAATTATATTCTGGTTTTTAACCTTGCCTATAGAGAACCTCATAATCATCCATACTATCAAAAGAACCGCAATTATTGATATTAAAATTGCAAGCCATGGGAAGATGTAACTCATTTCTTCACTTCGTTTGAAGATTTTACTGATTATAAATCCGCCCAATATACCCAACGGTATTCCAATGATAAGTGATTTTGAAGTGTAGAATATACTCTCAAGCCTGATCATGCGTTTAAATTCACGGTTTGTCATACCTATAGAACGCAGCATAGCAAATTCTTTTTGGCGTAACCGCATATTGGTTGTTATTGTGTTGAAGATGTTAGTGATTCCGATTAGAGAAATTACAAGAATAAATCCGTATACAAAAATTTGCATTATAAGTATAAGCGAATTCATCTCCCTTGCATTTCTTGAATGGTTCCATACACTTATGTTGTCGTTATCCATATCGCTTATGCTTTGTTCAATTTTGTCAGGGTCAGTTGAATTGATATACAAATATAAATTAGTATCAAGAGGATTAATATGTTTATCGAACCAACTTTTGTTTACAATGATTGTGCCATATTCATCAATGCCTGTTTCACTGTATTCGTCAAGTGCTTTGGTATCGGTGAATTCTCCGCCGATTTCAATGGTCACATCTTTGTATTTTTCATCGTAGCTATATTCATCTTCATCAATGCCTATTGTTCCTTTGAGGGTAGTGCCAATAGTTTTTTTAAACAGACGGTATGTCTTGTCAGTATGGTAGCCGTTTTCGTCAATTAATACATTATTATTGTTAATAATGCCCTTGTCTTTTACATCATCATAATTATATCCAAGTGTTTTTATTATATCCTTATATGCAGCGTCATCAACTGCAATTATTGTAGGAGAAAAAGCTGCGTAGCTTTCATCATTGTCAATTATAAGAGATTCATTTGATTCGTTACGCATATTTTCAGGTATATTATCCCAGTTAATTTCAAAAATATAATCATAATTAACATACCTGGTTAAGGATTTTTCAACTCCGTCCATAGCTTTAATTTTATTGAAAAGCTCTATGTTTTTATCTATGTTTGATTTTGTATCACTGTTATTCATTAAAGAAATATAAAGGTTATATTTTATATTGGTATAATAATTTTCCGAATATTTTACACCATAACTGACAAAAGAGTATATAGATATAAATACTGCCACACTTACAACAATAGAGGCAACGGTAGTGCGGTATTTTTTTCGGCTTCGTTTAAGGTTTTTCCAAGCAATACTTCCGCCAATGCCAAACAATTTGGTTATAAGTTTTGGAGTTTTGTAGTGTTTTGTTTTTTGCTTAATTTTGATGTCGTTGTTGCTTCTTATTGCTTCAATAGGAGAAATATGCGACGCCCGCAGTGCAGACGAAAGGGTAGAGAATAGAATAGTCACTACACTTAAAACAACAGCGGCAACAATTGCAATCCAAGAAATTTTATAGACAATTACAAGTCCGTTGAGGCTTTCACTGAGTATAGTGTTGCATAATGCTATGAGTACAGCCGTAACGCCGACGCCTAATCCGATTCCCAGAGGTATGCCAACCAAACCGAGAAGAAATCCCTCATAAAGCACATTGTGCCGTATTTGTCGTGGGGTTGCACCGGTGGAGCTGAGCATACCGTAGAGCTTTGTTTTTTCGGTTATAGAGATTGCAAAACTGTTGCGTATGATAAACACGCTTGAAATTATGATTATAGTTATGATGAACGCAATCAATTCATATATGATTTTCATATTTTTGTCGCTCAAGGCATATCCTTTGCAGGCAAGTACATCTTTATTTATATCAAAGTCATTAATATGGATTGGAGATTTATCGAGAGCTTCATTTTTGTCTAGAATTTTTTCGGTGACTTCCGGTGTGGTACCGATAATTTCTGAAATCACATTAATGTATTCGCTCTCTTTTGATTCGGTAATATCAGCATACATAACTGATTCATACAATCCTTTGGCACGCTGTGCATTTGATGTAAAGTCAGCCATTGTATATATCTTAACGCTTGCCGATTGTGAGTCTGATTCCATTTCGCCCTTTACATCGTTTAAAATTCCTACAATTTTATATTTTTTTGTAAATTCGCCGACAAATTTTTCCTTTTCAAAACGGTATTCTTCAACCGCTGCCAGCGTATCAGTTTCATCATCATCTGATTCGGTTGCGTCAGAATCTAATCTTTGTCTGCTTCCTACTGTAAGAGTTATACTGTCACCAACCTTGTATTGTTTTTTTGAGTATTTAGTAAATAGGGGCGACAGAACAAGTTCGTCAGTACTTTCAGGGTATCTGCCGTTTTGAAGAGAACACTCAAAACAGTTTTCAAATGCGTTTTTACTGAAACCTTCAATATACACATAAGGCCTGTATGTTGACTTTGAGTCAAACTCGGCTACGCCAACGGGATTACATTTATAAACATTTTCAATGTTCCTGTTTGCACTTATTTGTCTTACAGAGTTGTCGTCAAAATTCCCGTAAAGTATAAAATCGTAATTTCCTGAATTGATTATAGATGAATTGATCATAGTTTGCTGACCGCTGGTGGCAACTCCTGCAACAACGGTGATTAGTGCGGCTGAGAGCAGAATACCCACAATCGTAACGATAGTTCTGGTCCGGTTAAGGCGTAAATTCTTAAGCGTTAATTTTCTTAAAATCTTCAAGGCTTACACCTCCTCAAAGATTTTGCCGTCCTGAATATGTATAATTCTGTCGGCTTCCTTAGCAATTTCGAGGTTGTGCGTAATCATCAGAATAGTTTGGTTAAAGCTGCGGTTTGTCATTTTTAGTATGCTCACAATATCGTCGGTTGCCTTTGAGTCAAGGTTGCCTGTAGGTTCGTCGGCAAGCAAAATTGCAGGATTGTTAATCAAAGCACGTGCGATTGAAATTCTCTGTTGTTGACCGCCCGATAGCTCGTTTGGTAAATTTTTGCGTTTTTCTGCTATTCCGAGTGAGTTAAGTATCTCGTCCAGTCTGTTACTGTCTGTTGCTCTGCCGTCCAAATCCCAAGGGAGAGTTATGTTTTCTTCAGCGGTTAAAATTGGTATAAGGTTGTAAAACTGGTAAACAATGCCTATTTGACGGCGGCGAAAAATCGCAAGCTTGTCGTTATTCATAGTGTTTATTTCATGACCGTCAATGAAGATTTTGCCACTTGTAGGTCGGTCAACACCGCCGATAAGGTGCATAAGTGTGGATTTTCCGCTTCCGCTTGCACCGACAATCGCTACAAACTCGCCTTTATTAACCGAAAGCGAAATTCCGTCAACAGCGTTAAATGTGTTTTCGCCGTTGCCGTATGTTTTGACTAAGTTTTCTGTTCTTAAAATTTCCATATGTTTTCCTCCGTTTGTACCAAAATTCAATAAGAGTGATTTTAACAACTTACTTAAATTAGTACTTTATTTTACACCCTTATTATAATTTTGCAAAGTGACTATAAAGTGACCGGACAAATTTTTTTGTTGCAGTGTTATAGGATAAAATAATTCGCATATTATATTTTTATATGCTTGTAAAATATAAAATTTATTCATATATAGCAGTGTATAATTTACATTGACAAAATTGCATTTAATGTTATCATTAATACTATTCTAACATTACTATCGGCAAAAAAGAGGTGATACAAATGACGCTGCAGCAGATAAACTATGCAATCACAATAGCAGAAACCGGTTCAATGAACAAAGCGGCGGTTAAGCTGTATATTTCTCAGCCGTCACTTACAAGCTCAATCAAAGTTCTTGAAAAAGAAGTTGGTATAAACATATTCATACGTTCCGGCAGAGGAGTTGCACTTACTCCGGAGGGCGAGGAGTTTTTGATGTATGCTCGTCAGGTGTATCAGCAATTTGAACTGCTTAATGAAAAATATATAAAAAAGGGTGTTTCCAAAAAGAAATTTGGAGTATCAACCCAGCACTATTCCTTTGCCGCAAAGGTTTTTGCAGAAACTGTCAAGCAATTTGATACAAGAAAGTTTGAGTTCGCTTTCAGAGAAACAAAAATACAAAAAGTTTTAGAAGATGTAGGCAATTTCAAAAGTGAAGTTGGTGTTGTTTGTATTAACTCAAGTAACGAAAAATTTATATTAAAATTACTTGGTGAAAAGGATTTAAAATTTAATCAACTTGTTGAAGACAGCTCGTATGTATTTTTATATAAAGGTCATACTCTTGCTAAAGAAAAATCAATAGGCATTGAGCAACTTTTGGGTTATCCTTATCTTGAATTTGGGCAGGACGATATAGGTGCGTTTTGTCTTAATGACGATGTTTTTGATGACATTACAATTGAGCGTTCGATAAAAGTCAGCGACAGAGCAACAATGCTTAATTTGATAAAAGAGCTTAACGGTTACACCCTTTGTTCTGAAACGATATGTAAAAATTTTTATGACAGTGACTACATAACAGTTCCGTTCAAAGAAAATACAGTTAAAAACAGTGTAATGAAAATCGGTTACATAACAAAAAAACGAGCTGTTTTAAGCGAGGTAGCCCGTGTTTATGTTGAACAACTGCAAAATTACTTTAAAAGTACAATTTAATCAAATTACCGTATCAATTTATAATATGGTAATTTGATTTTTTTACATTAAAAATGTCAAGTAATGTGCTATAATGTTTATGAATTAAATTTCTCTGTAATCGGAGTTAGATATTATGAATACATTATATGTTACTGACCTTGACGGCACATTGCTTAACAGTGAGCAAAAAACTTCGGATTATACAAACCGTACAATAAACAAACTGATAAACAGCGGTATGTGCTTTTCTTATGCCACGGCACGCTCATACAATACGGCAAAGAAAGCAACCGTTGGGCTTACCGCAAATTTTCCTGTTATTGTTTATAACGGAGTTTTTATAAAGGACAGCCAAAGCGGTAAAATGCTTTTAACAAATTTCTTTAATAGGGAAGAAGTTCTGAAACTTATAGAACATCTTATATCATTTGATATAAATCCGATTGTATATTCAGTTATTGACGGCAATGAAAAATTCTCTTATATGAAAGACAGAATCAACACTGCAACAAAAAATTTTATCGCCACACGCAAAGGCGACAGCCGAGATAATCCCGTGACGCAGATTGACAATCTGTTTTGCGGAGATGTTTTCTACATAACTTGCATAGACGAGCCGAAAAAATTAAAGCCGCTCTATGAAAAATACAAAAATGTTTTCCGTTGCCTTTATCAGACTGATATTTACACCGACGAACAATGGTTTGAGGTAATGCCGAAAAATACCTCTAAAGCAAATGCTGTAAAACAGCTTGCAAAGTTATTGGATTGTGATTGTATCATAGCTTTCGGTGACGGTTTGAATGATATTGATTTGTTTAAAATTGCCGATGAATCGTATGCTGTTGAAAACGCTGTTCCCGAGCTAAAGTCCATAGCTACAGATATAATTGATTCAAATAATCGCAACGGTGTAGCAAAGTGGCTGATTAGTCATTACTATAGCAATTAAAAAAATCTTGCCCCAAAACTTGAAAATCAAGGCGGTATAGATAATATTATTAAGCATTGCTATAATTGACAACTTTTAATTATTATGATAACATAAAATCAAATAAAAAGTATTAAGGCAACACAATATGGGTTGCCTTAAATCAGTATAGGAAAAATATGATTTATTTAGATTATTCAGCAAATACACCTGTTTCGCAAGAGGTGCTGGAACGGTTCTGCTATGTTTCCCAAAACTTCACAGGTAACCCAAATTCGGCTCATAAAGCGGGGGAGCAGGCTAAAAAACTACAGGATGAAATAACTCTTTCGATTTCTTCTCAGTTAAATGTTCATCCGGAAGAAGTAATTTATACTTCTGGTGCAACCGAAAGCAACAACCTCGCAATTAAGGGAATTGCACGAAGTGAAAGGCACACGGGCAAGCATATTATCACCACACCGCTTGAACACCCGTCTGTTAGTGCTCCGCTGACCGCACTGCAAAGTCAGGGGTATGAGGTCGATATGGTTAATATTGACCGCAGCGGAAAAGTTGACCTTGAGCACTTGCGTTCACTGCTCAGAGAGGACACTGTTCTGTTCACCGTTTGTGCTGTGGACAGTGAGCTTGGCACAATACAACCCATAGAAGGCATAGTAAATATTCTGAAAAATTTTCCTAATTGCCGGCTTCACCTTGATGCAACGCAGGCAGTTGGAAAAATTCCGTTTGATTTCTCATCCGCTGATACCGTAAGTTTTGCCCCGCATAAATTTTATGGTATTATCGGCATCGGAGTTTTAATAAAGAAAAAACATCTTATTATTGAACCACTCATACACGGTGGGAGCAGTTCAAGTATATACAGGAGCGGTACGCCGACTCTTGCACTGAATTCCGCAACGGAAACCGCACTCAAAATTGCACTCGAAAACCAGCCCAAAAGATACCAAAAAGTAGAAAAACTCAATTCATTATTGAGGGCAAAACTCTCTGAATATCCTAAGGTTACAATAAACAGTCCTGCAGATGCAATTCCGCATATTCTTAATTTGAGTGTGCAGGGAGTAAAGGGAAAAGCTTTTCAACAGGCACTTAGCGAAAAAGGTGTTTGCGTTTCGGTAAAATCTGCGTGCAGTACGGATAATTTACCGTCCCGAGCAGTGTTTGCCGTCAGCAGAAACAGAAAAAATGCACTAAGCTCGTGGAGAATCAGCCTAAGCCACCTTACAGACGAAACCGAGCTTGAGAGATTTATTGAAATTTTTGACAGCTGTTACAAGGAGATTACTAGTCTATGAGCAAGCAATTGTCATATTGTCAAACTGTTGAACGGAGTATAACAAAAAAATTTCGTAAGCAGATTTGGAACAATTTTGTAAAAGCGATAAAGGATTATCAGCTTATAAACAGCGGTGATAAAATAGCTGTCTGTATTTCGGGCGGTAAAGACTCTATGCTCATGGCAAAACTTATGCAGATGCTTCAGCGTTACAGTGAGGTTCCGTTTGAACTCGTGTTTTTGGTTATGGACCCAGGCTATAATGAAATCAATCGTATGAAGATAGAGAGCAACGCAAAAATTCTTGAAATACCAATTACCGTTTTTGAAACCGATATTTTTGATATAGCCAACAACACCGACAGATACCCCTGTTACCTCTGTGCAAAAATGCGTAGAGGGCATCTTTACAGCAAAGCAAGGGAGCTTGGCTGTAACAAAATAGCTTTGGGGCACCATTTTTCAGATGTGATAGAAACAACCGTAATGGCAATGTTTTACGGTTCACAGCTGCAGGGAATGATTCCAAAATTGCATAGCCAAAATTTTGAAGGTCTTGAGCTTATAAGACCGCTATATTGTATTCACGAAAACGATATAATTTCATGGAAGAATTACAACGACCTTGAGTTTATTCAATGTGCCTGCCGATTTACTGAAAATTGCACAATGTGCGACAACGGCGGTGGCGGCAGCAAAAGGCAAGAGATAAAAAATCTTATCAAACAGTTAAAAAAAGATAATCCGAATATAGAAAAAAGTATATTTAACAGTATTCACCATGTGCATATTGATACTTTCCCCGGTTATAAAACAGGTGGAAAAAAACATTCTTTTCTTGAAAAATACTAATGAACCAAAATACCCGATTGGCAGAATGAGCCGATCGGGTGTTTCTTATTTTATTTTTTCAGTGTACCTGATTTTTTGACATGTGTTCCGATAATTTCTGAAACATCTGTTATAGCTATAAATGCAGAGGTATCAATTGTTTTGATGATTTCTTTCAATTCGTGTATTTCAAAACGCGTGAGAACACAATAAAGTACAGCTTTTTTACCGCTAACAAGTCCCTCGCCGTCCATAATTGTAACAGTTCTGCCAAGGCGTTGATAAATTTTTTCGGAGATTTCTTTTGAGTCGTTTGTTATTATCATTGCGGCTTTGGTTTGATCCATACCAGACTCAACAATATCAAGCACCTTTGAAGTGATGAAGTAAGTCAGCAGGCTGTACATAGCCCTGTCAAAGCCGAATATAAATCCTGCAACTATAAATATAATTATATTAAAAATCAAAACAGTCTGACCCACAGGCAGTTTGAATTTTTTGTTTAGTAAGATAGCCACGGTTTCGGTGCCGTCAAGGCATCCGCCCAACTTGATTACAAAACCTACGCCGATTCCCAAAATAACACCGCCAAAACAAACTGCCAACAAATACTCGTTTGTGGCGTTGGCCATAGGAGCAAAAATCTCAAGAAATACAGAGAAAATCAACATGGCAAATGCGGATTTTATAATGAACATTTTACCCATTTTTCGTGTTCCGATAATCAGGAACGGAATGTTAAAAGCAACTGTCAGTAAACTCAGGGGTATTCCTGAAAGGTTGTTTATCATAATGCTTATGCCCACAACACCGCCGTCAAGAATTGTGCAAGGTACAAGAAATTCCTCAATAGCAAATGCAGCAATAACAGCCCCAACTGCTATACCCAAAAAATCCAGAACTATTTTAATTTTGCTGTTTTTCAATAAATTTCACTCCTTGTGTTTGTCTATAAATTAAGGACGTTTTTCTTTTAATATGAAAAACGCCCTTGTCCGCAACATCATTTTAACACAGTAAAATTGTTGTGTCAATATTATTTTTTTAAGTGGTTTTTATTTAGTAAAGGCTTTCATATTTATATATTAGGAGGTGGCACAAAAGTAATAATCAATCGGAGGTGTTTACTTGTTTGAATTTTTAAATTTTATCGGTCAGTACATCTTTACATTTATTTTACACATATGGGGCAACGGCACCTTTCCAAAACCACTCTCGGAAGAAAGGGAGCGGGAATGTCTTATAAAAGCAAGAAACGGTGATATTCGTGCAAGAAACGAACTTGTTGAACACAACCTCAGACTTGTTGCACACATCATAAAAAAATATTATGCTGTCAATACTGACCAGGATGATTTAGTGTCAATCGGGACTATCGGGCTTATCAAAGCAATAAACACATTTGATATTTCCAAAAAAATCCGCCTGAGCAGTTATGCTTCACGCTGTATCGAAAATGAAATCCTTATGCACTTTCGTAATCAGCGTAAAATCTCACAGAATATTTCGCTTGAAGATACAATCGACACCGATAAGGACGGCAACGCACTTACGCTGATGGATTTGCTGTCAGTTGAGGACAATTTTATTGATATTCTCGATAAAAATATCAATCTTCAAAAAATCGGCAAGTTTATTAATGAAACACTCACAAAAAGAGAAAAAGAAATAATTATACTACGCTACGGCATTAACGGAAAAAAGCCTATGACCCAGCGTGAAGTAGCAGATATTATGAAAATTTCCCGTTCGTATGTTTCTCGAATAGAAAAAAAGGCACTTGAAAAACTCCGGAAAAAATATGATACACAGTAATGCCCCCAAAATGTAAAATCGGCTGTACCCAACGATACAGCCGATTTTTTACATTATTAAATTGACAAAAAAACAAATAAACAACCCCGTAACAGTCGGTAGAGCAAAAGAAAGCAGGACCCACTTCCAGCTTTTTGTTTCTTTGTGTATAGTAAGGCAGGTTGTAGAGCAAGGGTAGTGCATAAGCACAAGAATAATCATACACACAGCGGTTTTAAAAGTCCACCCGTTGCTTATAAGAAGATTCCCCAGTTCTTCAATACTGTTGTAATCAACAAGCACGGCACTTCCGCTGTATGCCATTAATATAATCGGAATAACAATTTCATTGGCAGGGAACCCAAGTATAAATCCAATTAATATCTCACCATCAAGTCCGAAAATTTTGCCAATAGGGTCAAGTGTGTCAACAATGTATGAAAGTATGGTGTTATTACCGATATTAACATTTGCACATATCCAGATTATTGCACCGGCAGGTAGTGCCACAACAAGTGCACGCAACAGTACAAAAACGGCACGGTTTTTGATTGATTCATAGATGGTGCTGAGTATCTTTGGTTTTTTATATTTTGGCATTTCCATAACAAAATGTTTTTCTTCGTTTTTTAGCAGAGTTTTTGACAGTACCCGTGACCACAGCATTGATATAATAATGCTTAGTATAATAAACCCTGTAAGTATCAAAGCAGAACAAAGTGAACGCAAGTAGGAATGAAACACCGAGGTCATAAATATGGTTATAACTGCAATCAGCGTAGGGAACCTTCCGTTGCACGGCACAAAACTATTTGTGATGATTGCATTCAGCCGTTGTTTTTCATTGCCTATTATTCGGCAGCCTGTAACTCCGCAGGCATTGCACCCAAAACCCTGACACATAGTCAGCGACTGTTTGCCGCTGCAATTTGCCTTTCGGAATATATTGTCAAGGTTAAATGCCACCCTCGGCAAATATCCGAAGTTTTCAAGCAGTGCAAAGATCGGAAAAAATATAGCCATAGGTGGCAACATAACGGCAACAACCCAAGTGACTGTTCTGTAAATTCCGTCGGATAAAAACGAGCATAACCATTCGGGTAATGATAGATAATTTAAAAACTTTGATAAATATTTTCCTCCGCAAGAAAATACATCACTAAGCCATTCGCTCGGATAATTTGCACCTATTATTGTAATGTACAAAACAAAAGCCAAAAGCAGAATCATAATCGGAATTCCCGTAATAGGCGAGGTGAATACTCTGTCCAGTCTGTTCTGGGTTGTTTTACTTTTGTCTGTTATTACATTCTTTATAAAGTACTCTTTATTGATACAGCTTTTTTGTATTACCGGAAGATTAACTAAAGAATCTGTACTGCAGTCAATTGCTCTTTCAATTTGTTCAACACCGTTTTTGTCGGCAGCTTCTGCGGTTATAACAGGGAGGTTGAGTATGTTTTTCATTTTTTCTATATTAATTTCTACACCGGATTTTTTTGCACTTTTATATTGATTAACACATACTGTCACATTGCCTGCAATGCACTTTGTTTCTTCAATTAAAGTAAGGCTCTTGCAAATGCAGTTTGCGTCAACAATTACAATCACCAAAGCGTCAGTGTGTTTAATCAAAAAATCCCGGCTGCATCTTTCTTCCGCACCTGCTGCACTCAGGGAATATACTCCGGGCAGGTCGGCAATTTTTATATTTTTATCTTTGTGATAATCTTCAATAACGGATTCAACAGTTTTTCCTGACCAGTTGCCGGTGTGTTGATTTTTACCGGTTATGTGATTAAAAACTGTGCTTTTTCCAACATTTGGATTGCCTACCAGTATAACAAGTTTTTCATTCTTCATATTGCACCCTGATGTCCTTTGCGGTTTCATTCCTTATAGCAAAAATACCATAGTGGGTTTTGTACGCACATATATTACCGCTCATACTTCTGAAAAGAGGCACTATAGGCGAACCTTCATATATACCGTAGTTCATAAGCTGAATATTATCACCCCGAATTTTCTTTACAATATAACTTTTGTTCAGTTCAGCCATATTAAGATTAATTAAGTATGACACAATATCACCTTTAAAAATTAGTCACTATATCTTATGGTATAAATTTTTTGTTGTTACATAGTATTTGTTCAATATGTATCAAATTGTTATCGGATAAAATATCTTTATGTCGAAATTTTAAGGAAATGAAATTCATTGTTGATTTAACAGAAAGTTTGTGTTATAATCTATAGTTAGCAAAAGCTAACTAATTGTTGAATTAAAAGGAAGAAAATAAATGAAAAAAGTTCTGCTGTTTATTATGGCGTTTTCGGTGCTTTTGTTCACAGGTTGTTCAGAAAATTACGGAGAAAATACATCTGAAACAACTTCTCAACAAAGTGAAGAATTATCTGATGCCACAAGAGATTTTTTTGCAATGGATACTTATATGAACTTAACAGCTTATGGTAAAAATGCGGATGAAGCGGTTGATCAAGCTCAAAAACGGGTTGAAGAGCTTGATAAACTTCTCTCTACCGGTGAAAAAAACAGCGAAGTTTCATTACTTAATAAAAATAGAAAGGCAAAGCTTTCCGAAGAAACATTTTCCCTTACCGAGCAATCACTTTATTTTTATAAATTAACCGACAAGGCTTTTGACCCTGCCATTTATCCAATAATGAAGCTATGGGGCTTTACTGACCATAATTATAAGGTGCCCGATACCAATAGTATAAAAAGCACACTGAAGTATATAGATGCGTCAAAAATTTCAATTGATAAAAAGACTTCAACTGTTATTTTGGACGGAGAAGGTATGGAGGTTGATTTCGGCGGTATAGCCAAGGGCTACACATCTTCTCAGATAATTGAAATTTTTAAATCCTGCGGAATCAAAAGCGGAAAAGTCAACCTCGGCGGTAATGTTCATCTGCTTGGTAAAAAGCAGGACGGCTCCGATTGGTCAATAGGGATACAAAATCCTAACTCAACGGATGACTTCCTCGGCATACTCAAAGCATCTGATACAGCGGTTATCACCTCCGGCGGATATGAACGTAATTTTGAAGAGAACGGAACAGTTTATCATCATATTATAGATCCGTCAACAGGCTATCCTGCAAATAACGGTCTTACTTCTGTTACAATAATCAGCCAAAACGGCACTCTTGCAGACGCACTTTCAACCTCGCTTTTTGTAATGGGTACAGAAAAGGCTCAGGATTTCTGGAAAAACAGTAAGGAAGATTTTGAAATTATCCTATATACAGACGATGACAAAGTGATAATCTCTAAAGGAATAGCGGATAAGTTTACAACATCATTTGATTTAACAGTTATAGATAAGGTGAATTAAAATGAAAAAAATTCTTAATAATACAAAATCCTTACGATATATAATACCGATAATTATAATGATAGCCTTTGTTGGCATTACGCTTGGCAAGTACACCAGTCCAAAGGTCAGTGCAGATTCCGTTAATGAATTTGAAATTTATACAAGCCCTGATGAAAATGTTCAAAACGAAAAAAGTGCGTCAAATAATCAGGCAAATCAGCTTTCTGCCGAGGAACTTCCTTCCGCAGAGATTACCACACGAAAAACCCCGTCCTTATCTGATGTAACAGATGAAAATAATACATATAAGGACGGTAAGTATTACGGTACAGGAACCGGCTTTGACGGAGAAATTACTGTAGAGGTTACAATAAAGGACGGTAAAATTTCTGCAATCAGAGTTGTAAAAACCTCCGACGGTGACGAGTATATGGCAAAGGCAACCGCACTGCTTGATAAAATAATAAGCAGCCAGAGTACCGATGTTGATACGGTTTCCGGTGCAACCTACAGTTCGGTTGGACTTATTGAAGCTGTCAGAGATGCACTGAGCAAGGCTGCAACTGATTCAAGCGGTGTTCAGTCAGAAACAAACGCTCAGACCGCAACTTCAGCAACATCACAACAGTCCGGCAAAACTGCAGTAAATTCAAGTAATTCAGCAAATGCAACCTACCGTGACGGTACATTTTACGGAACAGGTACAGGTTATCGGGGCAAGGTAACGGTTGCAGTAACCATAAAAAACAGTAAAATTCAGAATATAAAAGTTATTAGTTCAGTCGATGATGAGCCGTTCTTTACAAGGGCAACCGCACTGCTTAAAACTATAAAGAGTAAGCAGACAACTGATGTTGATGTTGTTTCAGGTGCAACATACAGTTCAAAAGGATTGATTGAGGCTGTAAACAACGCACTCAGCAAGGCAACAGTGCAAAAGCAAAGCACAACTGCTGCCGCACAAAATCCTACAACTGCAACAAATAAAACTTCTGTACAAAGCAACACAAAAAGAACAAACTCAAATGTAAATTTAAGCACTGATTACAGCGACGGCTTGTACTTTGGTACAGGGGAGGGCTACCGTGGCGATATTGAGGTTGCGGTTACTATCATCGGAGGTAAAATCCAGTACATTCAAGTTACAAAATCATCTGATGATGACCCGTATTTTACCAATGCAAAATCGTTGCTCGATGTAATTTTGAAAAAACAGACACCAAATGTAGATACTGTTTCAGGTGCTACATTCAGTTCGTACGGAATAATTGACGCTGTAACTGATGCCCTTAAAAATGCAGCCAAGGTTGCTGCAACAACCAATACAACCACCCAAGCGGAAAATACAACACAGCCTAGTACAACTCAATCTGCACAAACTACCCCAAACGGTCTGCTTTCATCAAATAATCAAAAATATAAAGACGGTACATTCAGGGCACAGGTAACCTGCGAACCGGACGATATGTATGACTTTGACCCGTACACACTGTCTCTTGATGTTACAATAGAAAACGATACGATTATTGCTATAACCAATATAGAGGGTGCAGGTTCGGATTATACATCCGATAACGACTGGTACATAAACTATGCCGCCAATGGTACAAAAAGGGTAAAGGGCATAATTCCAACTGTAATTGAAAATAACGGTACAGACGGTGTGGATGTTGTGTCAAGTGCAACCTGCTCCTCAAATGCTATAATAGAAGCAATAAACAAAGCACTTTTAAGTGCAAAAAATTAAGGTGGTCAAGTTATGTCATTTTGGTTAAAGGCAGTTAATTTAATTGTGTGTGTAGGTCTTATATTCGGCTATAACGCAGTTATAAATATAAGAGCACAGGACGAGAACATAAACGAATTAAATGCCAAGGTTGATTCGTTGCAGGCTCAGGTTGATTACGATAAAAAGTTAGTTCAAAGCTACAATTCTTCTGTTAATCCGGATACAGAAAATGACACAAACAGTGATTTAAGTGGGCCGTCGGTATATAACAATGGTGAGTACGAAGGTACTGCCAAAGGCTATGGCGGTGATATTACTGTCAAAGTGACGCTCGAAAACGATACAATCACAGACATCCAGGTTGTGTCGGCAGAAAAAGAAGACCAAGCTTATTTGACTGTTGCAACTTCAATTTTAGAAAGAATTAAGTCTGCCAATACAGCGGATGTTGATACAGTCGGTGGTGCAACATTTAGTTCAACAGGAATAAAAAATGCTGCAATACAGGCTTTGAACAAAGCATTGATATAAAAACGGTATTAAAGTATGGAAAAAAAGAAACTTACCCCATTGCAAATAAGAAAAATTCATAAACGAGTAAGGGCAGTTATTCAGATAATATTTTTTCTGATTTTGCCTGCAACATTTTCAAGTGCTTTCAACGGAGTAAAGTACATATTTACACAAATCGGTTCAGGCTCAAATGTTCAGTTAACTTCATTTGTGGTTGACTTGCTTATCGTAGGTATTTTTACAATTATTTTTGGAAGGTTTTTCTGCGGTTTTGCCTGTGCATTCGGCAGTTTTGGAGATGCCGTACACGCAGCTTATGTTTTCATTTGCAAAAAACTTAAGAAAAAACCGATAAAACTTAACGAAAAACTCTGCAAAGTTTTGACTTACTTAAAGTATCTTGTACTTTTGACTATAATAATATTATGCTTTTTGGGTTATTACACCAACCTCAGAGGAACAAGTCCGTGGGATGTGTTCTCAATGCTACGCTCGGGTAATTTTATGCTTGCAGGCTATGCAATCGGTATAGTTTTACTTGTTTTGATAGTGGCAGGTATGGCAGTGTGTGAAAGATTTTTTTGCAGATTCTTATGTCCTATGGGTGCAGTTTTTTCATTGCTTGCTTCACTTCCGCTCACAAGCATAACAAGAAAAAGAGAAAGCTGTATTAAGGGCTGTAAAGCTTGTAAAATGAATTGCCCTGCAAGCCTTGATATAGCTGAACGAGGTTCATTTGATGTGAACGGCGACTGCTTCCAGTGCGGAAGATGTGTAGATTTTTGTCCTAAAAAGAATATCAAAACAGGCGGTTCACCACTGCGTGGAAGTGAAGTTTGGTTTATGATAGTCCGTGCGGTGATTTTGGCAGCGGTGTTGCTCTTAGGTGCATATTATATATCATAGTTGGTGTATAAATGAATAAAAAAGATTTAATTTTAATTGGTGCGGTTTTGCTTGCAGCACTTTTAGGCTTTCTGTTTTTTAATACTGATAAAGATAAAGGCAGTACCGTGGTAATTACACTTGACGGTAATCAATACGGCACTTATCCGATTTCAACTGACAAGACAATAACGGTAAAATCTGAAAACGGAATTAATACAGTAGTCATAAAGTCCGGCGAAGTATATATGCAAGATGCAGATTGCCCCGATAAGTACTGCGTTGATAAGGGACACATTTCTAAGGTGAACGATACTATAATATGTTTGCCTCATAAGCTGGTTGTAGAAATCAAAGATACAGATAATCAACCGCCCGAGGTTGACGAAGTTGTAAAGTAGGAAGTGATAAGTTGTCAAAACGCATAGCAAAAGTGGGTATATTTGTAGCCCTCGCAATGATATTCAGCTACATAGAGGCAATTGTACCGTTCAACTTCGGAATCCCGGGAGTAAAACTTGGTATAGCAAACATCGTGGTGGTTACTTCACTATATCAACTTTCTATAAAGGAAACAGTAGGAATATCGGTTATAAGGATATTTCTTATGGGGGTTCTTTTCGGAAACGGACTTTCGCTTATTTATAGCTTGGCGGGGGGACTGCTCAGCCTTTTCGGAATGATATTTTTCAGCAAAATAAAAATTTTTTCGGTAATGGGAGTTAGCGTGATAGGCGGTGTCCTGCATAATATGGGTCAGCTTATTGCGGCGGCAATTATTTTAAAATCTATAAGTCTTACTTACTACCTTCCCGTACTGTTGGTTGCAGGAGTTGTGACAGGACTTATTATCGGACTTCTTTCCGATAGAATTATTAAAGTTTTGTGTAAGACAAACAAGTCTATTGTATAATTTTTTAGAAAAATAAAAAATATATGGAAAATTAATCGAATATGTGCTATACTCATATGGTAAGATGGAGATATGTGCTTTATGGCTGAACATAATTTCCAAAAATCAATAAAGGAAGGTATTTTTATGTATATTACTTGTTTGGATCTTGAGGGAGTTCTTGTACCTGAAATTTGGATTGCTTTTGCCGAAGCAAGCGGTATCCCTGAGTTAAAGCGTACAACCCGTGACGAGCCTGACTATAACAAACTTATGAATTGGCGTCTTAATATCCTAAAAGAGCACGGTCTTGGCCTTAAAGAGATTCAGGAAACAATCGCTAAGATTGACCCAATACCGGGGGCTAAAGAGTTTCTTGACGAACTCCGTTCAATTTGCCAGGTAATTATTATCAGTGACACTTTCACTCAGTTTGCAAAACCTCTTATGGAAAAACTCGGTATGCCTACAATCTTCTGTAATTCGCTTGAAGTAGCTGATAACGGAGAAATCACAGGCTTTAAGATGAGAATAGAAAATTCAAAACTTACAACAGTAAAAGCACTTCAGTCAATTGGTTATGAAACTATTGCAAGTGGCGACAGCTACAATGACCTTGGTATGATTAAAGCAAGCAAAGCCGGTTTTCTCTTTAAAAGTACAGAGCAGATTAAGGCAGATAATCCTGAGTTACCTGCTTTTGAGGATTATGACGAGCTTCTTAATGCAATTAAAAACGCAATGGATTAATTTATCTTTTACAAATAATGCTGTATCAGACTTAAAGTTTTGATACAGCATTTTTATTTTATGTTTATTTACTATTGAAATTTACCACCTATGTATAGTACAATATATATAAAATCAATTCCCAAGGAATTATTAATTATGAAATCTTCTGTTTTTCCGTCACTTAAAAACTACAAATTAAAATATCTGCCGTACGATCTTTTTTCAGGAATAATTGTGGCAGCTATCACAATACCTATTTCAATGGGATATGCCCAGGTTTGTGGTTTGCCTGCTGTGTACGGACTTTACGGTGCGGTTTTTCCGACACTGTTTTTTGCCATGCTTTCATCATCACCACAGCTTGTTTTTGGTGTTGACGCAGCCCCCTGTGCCATCGTAGGCGGGCTTATAGCATCGTTGGGTATCACAGCCGGCTCGCAGGAGGCAATAACAATAATACCTGCCATAACCCTATTTGCAGGTATATGGCTCATGCTGTTGTATTTTCTGAAAGCAGGCAGGCTGGTAAACTTCGTTTCTGTTCCTGTTATGGGAGGATTTATCAGCGGAATCGCCGTAACAATTATAATGATGCAGTTTCCAAAACTTATAGGCGGCACGGTCGGCGAGGGGGAGTTTATCGAACTTTCAATGGCTATATATACCGCCTTTAAAAATCCAAATTGGCTGTCATTTGCAATGGGATTGGGTACGGTAGTAATAATAACATTGTCCAGAAAGTTTGTTCCTAAGTTCCCTATGGCGGTTGTTATGATGGTTTTGGGTGCAGTTTCAACAACTGTTTTCAATGTTCAAGATTACGGAGTAAAGCTTCTTGATCACATCAACAGTGGACTGCCGAATTTTTCACTGCCTAATATTGATTATACACAACTTAACCATATAATCGGAACAAGTATCACAATTGCAATTGTGATTTTTGCAGAAACTCTGCTTGCCGAAAATAATTTTGCCATGAAAAATGATTATAAAATTGACGATAATAGGGAGATTCTTGCTTTTTCAATAGCAAATGTTGTTTCGGCATTTACGGGAGGTGTTCCGATAAACGGAAGTGTTTCAAGAACAGTTATGTCTGAACAATTTGGAGGTAAAAGCCAGCTTGTTTCGGTAGTTTCGGGATTTTCAATGATATTCGTTCTCTTGTTTTGTACAGATTTAATAAGCTGGCTGCCTGTGCCAGTGCTTACAGGTATAGTAATATCCGCACTGATAAGCGTTATAGAATTTGACATTGCAAAGCGTCTTATTAAAACCTCAAGAGTGGATGCAGTTATATTTTTTTCAGCTTTCTTTGGAGTCCTTTTGCTCGGTACAATTTACGGAGTAATCATTGGTACGGTGCTTTCTTTTGTAGCTGTTATTCTAAGAGCAGTCAATCCTCAGCGTACTTTTTTGGGTGTTATTCCTGACAGGGAGGGATTTTTCAATCTAAAGCGAAATATGAAGGCTTTGCCGATAAAGGGCGTGCTTTTATACCGTTTCAGCGGAAATCTGTTTTTTGCCAATATAAGTATTTTTCAAGAGGATATAGAAAGTCATATAACTGATGATACAAAGGCTGTAATTGTACAGGCAAGGGGAATAACCCATATAGATATAACAGCTGCCGACAGGCTTGGTATAATATACAGAAACCTCCAAAAGCGTGGTATACGCTTTTATATAACCGAGCACATTGGAGCGGTAAATGACCTGCTCAGGCAGTACGGATTGGGTTATCTTATTGACGAACAGGTTTGCAAAAGGCAGGCGGTTCGTGCTTTGGAAGACTGTGGGATTTATCCGCCTTATGTTACAACTCACTGTCAAAAAGACGAATTCGATACAAAAAATATCGAATTGGCTAATCGGGAGCTGCACGAGTATGAGTGGGCATACGGTAAAGATGCTGAAAAGATGATGAACTCAGCAGTAACCGAAATTATAAGTGATATAAAGTATAACAAAGAGATGTCAATATCGGCCGATGAACTGGGGCGTGCCGCCAATATTTCGGTTGGGAAAAACACTGTTATTGAGGATGAAATCCTAATGAGACTTGAAATGCACATAGAGGATATTTCTAAGGCTACAGATAAATCTGAGGAAGAGCTGGTTACAGAAATTGAAAAACGAAGAGAAAAAATCCGAAAACATATCAAAAAGTATCATCTGAGTTCATACGCAGCACTCAACAATCACAGAGATTTGCTTATGCAAAATATCAAGGAAAGTGACCCTCAGCTTTACAAAATCATAATGGACGCTAATATTAAAAATCGTCACAAAAGCAAACATGCAAAAGAAAAAAACCGGAACAGTAAGTAGTATGGAGTATTTAAATTTAAATAACGGACGAAAGATTCCGCTGGTTGGTTACGGAACATGGACTTTACACGGTGAACAGTGCGTAACCTGTGTTGCAAATGCAATTGAGGTCGGATACCGACTGATAGATACTGCACAAATGTATGAGAATGAAAGTGAGGTAGGTAAGGCTGTTCGCCTTACAGCAATTCCAAGGGAGGAGTTGTTTATAACCACAAAGTTGTACAAGAACAGTAACAGTTATGATAAGGCAAAATCAGCAATCGAAAAATCACTGAATGAACTAAAGATGGATTATGTTGATCTTATGTTGATTCACGAGCCTTACAGTCAATCAAAACAAATGTATAAAGCACTTGAAGAAGCGTATTTTGCGGGTAAGATAAGGTCAATCGGTATTTCAAATTTTAACGAATTTCAATATAAAAAACTCCTTACTGCCTGTAAAGTAACTCCGGCGGTCAATCAGGTTGAGTCGCATATTTTTTATCCTCGTCTAAGTTTTAGTAAAACATTAAAAAATTACGGAACTTTAATGCAGGCATGGGCTCCGTTTGCAGAAGGTAAAGGTAATATTTTTGAAAATCAAACTTTAAAATCTATTGGTATGCTATACAATAAAACACCCGCACAGATAGCACTAAAATACCTTGTTGAAAATAATATATCCGTAATTCCTAAAACTGCAAATATACAGCGTATGAAAGAAAATCTGGATATTTTTGATTTCAGTCTGGAAGAAGAATATAAACAAGCCATATCATCTATTGCCGGTGAAAAATCACTGTTTGGTTGGTAACCCTTGCAATTTGCAGAATTCGGAATTCTGTGTTATAATTGTAATGAAGATTTATAACGAGGTGATATATATGAATATTTGGCATGATATTTCTCCGAAGAGAATAACAAAGGAAAATTTCTATGCTGTAATTGAAATTTCCAAAGGCGGAAAAAACAAGTACGAGTTGGATAAAGAAACCGGTCTTTTAAAACTTGACCGAGTTTTATTTACATCAACACATTATCCGGCAAATTATGGTTTTATTCCAAGAACCTTTGCTGATGACGGCGACCCTCTCGATGTTCTTGTACTTTGCAGCGAAACAATCCAGCCTATGACACTTGTAGAATGCAAACCGATCGGTGTGCTGAATATGATTGATAACGACAGTGCTGACGAAAAGATTATAGCGGTACCTGTAAATGACCCTAACTACAATGGGTATAACGATATTGAGGAACTTCCTAATCATTATTTTCAGGAGATACAGCACTTTTTCCAGGTATATAAAACACTGGAAGCAGATAAGGTGACAGCTGTAACTGAAATCAGCGGTGCCGAAACAGCCAAAACAGTTATACAAGACTCAATCGAAAGCTATATCCGTGATTTTCAGCTTGCATAAAATACAAAATTACTTTTACCGGCAGATGCCTTTTTGGTATCTGCATTTTTATTTTAAAAATTGGGTGGGATTTCATTAATTCTTTTATTACAAAAATATAACAAAAAACTTATAGCTTTGTAATGCAAAATGCCAAAATATTGCAAGTTATTAAAATAATTTACAAAAACACTTGTTTTTTTTCTTTAATCGTATTATAATATGAGCATAGATTTGATTTTAAAGAATTATTTAAAAGAATTCCGTATGAAAATTTTTTAAAAGAATATCTTTAAGGAAAAATGGGGAGTTAGATATGAGATTAAGAAAACAGGATTTGGGTGACAGAAATCTTATCGGTGCAAGAGTTGAGGCAGCCCGCAAGAAAAAGGGTATGAAGCAAAAGGAACTTCTTGCTCAGCTTCAGGTAAACGGTGTTGATATGAATGCGTCGGGTCTTTCTAAGCTTGAGGGGCAGATTCGATATGTAACAGACATTGAGCTTGTTGCACTTGCCGATATTCTTGAAATTCCGGTTGATGTTCTTCTCGGTAGAATCAATGAAGAATAAGGAGAAAATTAACATTAAAGAACCGCTGATTAAATTCTTTGCTTAAAAAATGTAAGCGTGATTTAATCAGCGGTTCTTTAATAATAGAAAAACCGTGAGCCGAAACTCACGGTTTGTTTTTTTAGTTAATGCCAAGCTGTGCTTTTACATCGTCAGCGATTTTTTCTGAAATTTCAGTTGCGTCTTCAGCATTTTTGCCGACAGCAGTAATATAAAGCTTGATTTTAGGTTCTGTTCCACTCGGTCTTACTATAACTGCATTTGCACCGAGGTCATATTGAAGAACATTTGACTTAGGGAGGTCTATAGTCTTAGTTTCTCCGGTTTCAATATTCTTTTCTTCACTCTTGAGGTAATCAAAAACAGCTTTGACTTTTTCTCCGTTGACGGTTTCAAGAGGATTATCTCTCAGGTTGCTCATAATTTCCTGCATTTTTTTCATGCCTGTTGAGCCTTCAAAACTAAACGAGAGAGTGACATTCTTATAATAGCCGTACTCCTCATAAATCTCGTCCATAACATGAGCAAGAGTTTTGCCCTGTTTTCTGTAATATGCAGCCATTTCACAGATAAGCATTGATGCAACAACAGCATCCTTATCCCTTACATAAGTACCTGCGAGGTAGCCGTAGCTTTCTTCAAAACCGAATACATATCTGTCTTTTTCGTTGTTCTTTTCAAGGTTGAGAATAATCTCGCCTATGTATTTAAATCCTGTAAGAACTTTCTTTAATTCGCAGTTGTATTTCTTGCAGATCTTGTCAATAAGGATAGTGGTAACAATTGTACGAACAATAATAGGATTATCAGGCAAGGTACCCTTTTCTTTTCTTACGCTGAGTAAGTAATTTGTCAGCATAATTCCTGTTTCGTTACCTGTTATAAGTCTGTATGAGCCGTCCTCAAGCGGTACTGCAATTCCGACACGGTCAGCGTCAGGGTCAGTTGCTAACAGAAGGTCCGGCTTAACCTTTTGACATAAATCAAGTCCCAGCTGAAGTGCCTCTTTTATTTCAGGATTAGGATAAGGGCAGGTTGTAAAGTTACCGTCAGGGAGTTCCTGCTCAGGTACTACATCAACCTCTTCAATACCGATTTCGTTCAAAACTCTTCTTACCAGTTTGTTACCGGTTCCATTGAGGGGAGTATAAACAACTTTAAGTCCCGAATTTTTACAAATACCCGGATTTACCTGCTGTTCTTTTACATTTTTAAGATATTCTGTATATACCTCATCATCAACATACTCAATCAAGCCTTTTTCTACGGCTTCATCAAAATCAGCTGTCTTTACATCGTTAAATATATCAATTTTTTGTATTTCATCATAAACAATTCCGGCAGCAACATCTGTCATCTGACAACCGTCTGAGCCGTATGCTTTGTAACCGTTGTACTTTGCAGGGTTATGCGAAGCGGTAACCATAATACCTGCCTGACAGCCAAAATGTCTTACAAGAAAAGAAAGCACCGGTGTTGGCTGAAGCTCACTTGTGATATATGTTTTGATGCCGTTGCCTGCAAGAACTTTTGCAGCCTCAATCATAAATACATCAGCCTTGATTCTGCTGTCATGGCTGATTGCAACAGCACCGCCGCCTAAAGTGTTGTTTACATAATTTGCAAGTCCCTGCGTTGCCTGACGAACAACATAAATATTCATTCTGTTTGTTCCGGCACCGAGAACACCTCTGAGACCTGCTGTACCAAATTCAAGATTTTTGTAAAATCTTTCAAAGATTTCATCTTCATTGCCCTTTATTGAATTCAGTTCATCAACAATATCGGTATCCTCAACAGCTTTTTTACACCACACATCGTATAAAGTATTACAATCCATTTCAATCTCTCCTTAAAACTACCTTCGTCCAAAGGTATAAAAGCTACACTTAAACTATACCACAAAATGGATTCCCTAGCAATATATTTTCGGAATATTTATTAAATTATTATAACTTTGATTTAAAAAAATCTTTTAAAAATGGTAATTTATAAATTGCAAAAACTCTAC
This sequence comes from Ruminococcus sp., assembly GCA_017458105.1. Classification (GTDB taxonomy): domain Bacteria; phylum Bacillota; class Clostridia; order Oscillospirales; family Acutalibacteraceae; genus Ruminococcoides. The sequence continues at coordinate 26,087 of JAFTGC010000034.1, forward strand.
AAGGTTATTGTTTTCATTTTTAAATCTATTATTTTGTGCAATATTAATATAGATGTTTTTTAAAAAAGTAAAAATCTCTTGCAACAGAGGTACCGGTGACATCAAAGTTTAAATATCCATTGATTTTTAATAAATCAGGTGATATAATCACTAAGTAAAGTTATTTGGAAGGTGAAAATATGATTTGTATGTTAAAAAGCAAGCTTCACAGAGCTGTAGTAACCGAAGCTGATGTTAACTATGTTGGCAGTATTACAATTGATAAACAGCTTATGGAAGCAGCCGGCATATTTGAATACGAAAAGGTGAGCGTTGTCGATGTAGAAAACGGTCAGCGTTTTGACACTTATGTAATAGCAGGGGAGTATGGCAGTTCTATAATTTGTGTAAACGGTGCTGCCGCTAGACTTGTAGCAGTTGGTGACCATGTAATAATTATGGCATACAAATATATGGAAGAAGAAAAAGCAGCAAAACATACGCCAAAGGTTGTTTTTCTCAACAGCGAAAATCAAATTTGTAACAAAGAAGAGTGCAAAGGCTAGTGAAATAATAAAATCATTCTTTACGGCATATAAATTGTTGAGAGGATGATTTTATGAATTTAAAAAGAACTTTTGTCTACTCAGCAGTTTGTATAATTGCATTTTCATTGATAATAACAGCAACATATAACTTTTCTGTTATCACATCAGGCAGAGTAAATAATGAAAAAGATAATACTGTAGTTGTATTGGACGCAGGGCACGGCGGCGAGGACGGTGGTGCCGTAAGTGTGAGCGGAGTAGTTGAAAGTGAGCTGAATTTAAAATTTACAAAAAAGCTGAAATCAATACTCAATATCAATGGGTTTCAAACCGTAATGACAAGGGAAGATGAGGGCGACTTGGCAGATAAATCACTGCCTACAATTTCAGAACGCAAAAAGTCGGATATGTACAAGCGGTTGGATATATATAACTCAGATATACACAATGTAGCAATCAGTATTCATCAAAATATTTATCCTGCGGTTTCCTGCACGGGTTCACAGGTGTTTTATTCCACAAAAGTGCCGACAGCACAAACTTTGGCACAAAACATCACTTCTTCAATTGTGGGCAGCGTTCAAAAGGATAATATCAGGGAGCCAAAGCCGACAGGCGGAAGTATTTTTTTACTTGATAACGCAACAGTTCCTGCTGTTATAGTGGAGTGTGGATTTCTTTCAAATGAGGATGAGGTCAAAGTCCTCTGTGATGTTGAATATCAAAAAAAGATCAGCTACTGTATTTTTTGCGGATTTATGAACACTGAATTTTAAATCACTACCGCACATTCGTTTGAAAATTTTTGAAAAATGTAGGTTTGTCAATGATTAGTTACACATTAAGAAAAAACAACTTCGCCGGTATCAAGGAAGTGTTTAAGGAACTCTCTCGGAG
>JAFTGC010000035.1 GCA_017458105.1 Ruminococcus sp.
AACACTAAGAGAATCAAGCAAAAGCTTGGCTGGTTAAGTCCTGTCAACTACAGACTTAATCTTTTGGCTGCATAACAAAAGCGTAGCAGCCGTTAAACTACTACGCTTTAAATTTAAGTCCAACTTTTTGGGGTCACGTCATAATGCACACCCGTTTTTTTATGTAAAATTAACCGAAATATCTCTTTAAAAGTCCTGCAAAGCCTGCACCGTGGCGAGCCTCGTCCCTTGCCATTTCATGAACTGTGTCGTGAATAGCGTCAAGGTTTTGTGCCTTTGCCCTCTTTGCAAGGTCAAGCTTGCCTTCACAGGCACCTGCCTCTGCCTCTGCTCTGAGCTGAAGGTTCTTCTTTGTTGAGTCGGTGATAACCTCACCGAGAATTTCTGCAAACTTGGCTGCGTGCTCAGCTTCTTCAAAAGCATACTTTGTAAAAGCTGCCGAAATCTCAGGATAGCCCTCTCTGTCGGCAACCCTTGCCATAGCAAGGTACATACCAACCTCGGAACACTCGCCCGTGAAGTTAGACCTTAAGTCTGCAACAATATCCTCCGAAACTCCGTCAATGATGCCTACCTGATGCTCACAGGCAAAAGAAGCACCCTCCTTAACCTCGTTGAACTTAGAGCCCGGTACCTTACACTGCGGACACCTCTCCGGCGGCTCGGGACCTTCGTGAACATAACCGCATACAGGGCAAACCCATTTTGCCATAATAAATTCCTCCTTAAATTGATTTTCGTTTTATAAATCATCTGCAATTGCGGCATTTGCCATAAAAAGAGATAACCTTCCGCTCTGTCAGAAAGCCCTCCATCTCTCCTTTGTCCTCAATTACATCCAATCTATCAAAAAAAACATCTGTTATACTTCCGCATTCGGTACAGATAAGGTGTGCGTGGGGCTTTTTGTTGCCGTCGAGCCTTTCTTCACCCTTTAGCGTACACACGCTGTCAGCCATACCCTCTTGCTTAAAAAGAGAAATGTTCCTGTAAACAGTACCCAGGCTCAAATCAGGATAACTCGGCTTTAGCGACTCGTAAATCTGTTTTGCGGAAGGATGGTCTTTTCTCGAAACAAGCATATCATAAATAGCCTGTCGTTTAGTGCTGAAGTTTCTTCTCATAAATACTCCAAATTAATAATCATTATCAATTTGCCTATTATATTATCACATTTCTTTTTATTTGTAAAGTGGAAATATTGTAATATTTATAATACTTTTGCATATATATTACAGATATTTTAATTAAAGGAGAATGACTATGCCAACAGTGTTCCTCAGTCCGTCTGTTCAGGAATATAACCCATATGTTGACGGCGGCAACGAAGAATATTATATGAACCTGATTGCCGATGCTATGGAGCCTTACCTTGAGGCGTCAGGCATCAACTTTGTGCGTAACAACCCTATGTCATCGGCACAGCAGGCAATAGCCGACAGCAACTCGGGCGACTATCAGCTGCACCTGGCAATCCACTCAAACGCCGCTCCTACCGAAACCAAGGGCAAGTTGAGAGGTACCGACATTTATTACTTTCCAACCTCAATAAGCAGCAAACGCTTTGCCGAGATTATTGAGGAAAATTTTAAAGCAATTTACCCTAATCCCGAAAAGGTCCGAATTGTCCCCACAACATCATTGGGCGAAGTCAGCAAAACCAAAGCCCCCGCCGTGCTGATTGAGGTTGCCTACCACGACAACCGCCAGGACGCACAGTGGATAAGGGATAACATCGGCAATATTGCCCGTGTGCTTTCTTACAGCATTGCGGAATATTTCGACGCACCGTTTGTCGAGCCCAATTAAATATTGATTTATTTACGGATAACGGATATAATGTAAATAATGGGACGCAAAAATGTGCAAACCCTGTGGGCTTGCACATTTTCGTTTTAATTAACTTTAATCAGCAATGTCTGTGGCTGTCGTCCTCGGTTCTTTGCTCCTGCTGACCCTCACCGTGTCTGCCGGTATGCTCCTGAGGATTTTTAATGTCACTCTGGAAATTCTTGTTCTTTTTGCTCATTACGAACACCTCCTTTACAATAAACATTATCGGTTAATTTTTGGTTATTATACACTATGGAAAAATTTTTTGAAGAAATTAAAGAACTTATCCCCAATGAATTTGACGCTTTTCAACAAGCCTTCTCTCTGCCGCCGTACAAGGGACTGAGGGTGAACACGCTTAAATGCAGTAAAGAAAAACTGCTCAGCCTGCCGGGCTTTGAGCTTAAACCGACTCCGTTTTGCTCAGAGGGATTTTACCTGCCGTCAAATACGGACGGGCTCGGCAAAAATCCTCTGCACCACGCCGGGGCATTCTATATTCAGGAGCCGTCGGCGACCTCAGCCGTCACTATGCTTGACATTAAAGAGGGCGAAACAGTGCTTGATATGTGTGCCGCACCCGGCGGAAAAAGCACTCAGATTGCCTCAAAGCTCAACGGCAAAGGTCTGCTGATTGCAAACGAAATTGTAAAATCACGGGCAAACATACTGCTTTCAAATATAGAGCGTATGGGTGTAAAAAACGCAGTGGTCACCTCTGCACACCCCACAGTGATTGCCGAAAAGCTGAGCGGATTTTTTGACAAAATTCTGGTGGACGCACCTTGCTCGGGCGAGGGAATGTTCCGAAAGGACACCACCGCACAGAGCGAATGGTCTTACGAGCACACGGTTGCCTGTGCCGTAAGACAGCTTGAAATCCTCAACAGTGCAAAACACTGTTTAAAAGAAAACGGCGTTATGGTTTACTCCACCTGCACATACAACAGGCGTGAAAACGAGGGAGTAATCACAAAATTCCTTGAAGAAAACCCCGATTTTGTAATTGAGAACAGCGGTGCGGATTTTGGCAGAAACACCCTTACGCACGCAAAGAGAATATTCATAAACGACGGCGGCGAGGGGCATTTTTGCTGCAGACTTCGCAAATTATCCCCTGCAGACGGCTATACCGAGCCTTACCGCTACACCGAGCCAAAAAACAAGGGTGAAATTCTGCAATTTTACGACAGCGTCTTTATCAACCGTCCGTTTGGCGAAAACATCGAGGTTATCGGGGATAAAATATATCTTCTGCCAAATAATATGCCACAGCTAAAGGGCATAAATGTACTGAGGAGCGGAATTTTGCTGGGCGAAATCAAGAAAAACCGCATTGAGCCTTCGCACAGTGCTTTTATGGCTTGCAAACCCGGCGAATGCAGAAATGTCGCTGATTTAACTCTTGCGGATTTTCGCACCGAAAAATTCCTCCACGGGGAGGAAATCTCCGTTGACTGCAGTATAAAAGGCTACACCGCTGTGGCAATTGAGGGCATTATAACCGGCTTTGGCAAAGCAAGCACAGGGGTACTCAAGAACAAATATCCAAAGGGATTGAGGAATTTATAATGGAAGGTCTATCGAACATCGGCACAATAAAAGAAATTTTAGGCAGGCACGGCTTTACTTTCAGCAAGGGACTGGGGCAAAATTTTCTGATAAATCCGTCCGTCTGCCCCAGAATGGCTGAGGAGTGCGGTGCCAAAAAAGGTGTGGGCGTACTGGAGGTAGGTCCCGGAATCGGCGTGCTGACAAACGAGCTTTGCAAACTGGCGGACAAGGTTGTTTCTGTTGAGCTGGATAAAAGGCTCATACCCGTGCTGGGCGAAACCCTCGCCGAGTATGACAACTTCACTTTGATAAATGCCGACATAATGGAGCTGGATTTAAAAGCAGTAATTGAGGAACACTTTAAAGGGCTTGATGTTGTGGTGTGTGCAAATCTTCCGTACTACATCACCTCGCCTGTGGTTATGAAGCTTCTCGAAGAAAAACTGCCGATAAAATCAATCACCGTTATGGTGCAGAAAGAGGCAGCCGAAAGGCTCACCGCCCCGGTCGGCTCGAGAGAGAGCGGTGCCGTCACAGTTGCAGTCAACTACTACAGCACGGCTGAAACGCTTTTTAATGTTTCGAGAGGGTCGTTTATGCCAAGTCCTAATGTTGACAGTGCGGTAATAAAGCTTGTAATAAAGGATAGACCCGATTTTGAGCTTGCCAACGAAAGGGACTTTCGCAGAGTTGTAAAAGCAGGCTTTTCACAAAGGCGAAAAACTCTTTCAAACAGCCTTGCTTCGTCACTGGGCATTGACAAACCCACGGTTAATAAATTGATAGAAAAAGCGGGACTGCCACCAACCGTCAGGGCTGAAAAACTGACGCTTGAGGATTTTGGCAGGCTGGCAAACTGCCTGACGGAGTACGAAAATGAGCAATAAAACTTTTAAAAAGACATTTATAAAACTTTTTGCAAAGCGAGAAAAAACCCGAAGGTGGAATTGGATTTTGCGTGTAGGGGTTATGATATTTGCCTTTGCCGCCGTGCTTACTGTTACTGCGGTAATAATGACAATGCTCGCAAATATTGACGGACTTAAGCTGTTCGGAATGGAGCCAAACGAAATTTCAGCCTATACCGCAGGCTCAGCTTGTCTGCTCGCCGTAGTTGCAATGTTTTTCATATTTTGCGGTAAAGAAAACCGCTGAATTAATCAGCGGTTAAACACCCACAACTTATTGTTATACAAAAACATAACAATCGCCATTACAATAATAATAACATAGCCTATTACCGAATAAAGGTCGGGAACATCGCCAAACATAAAGAACCCCAGCCCTGCGGCAAAGATAATCTGGCTGTAGTCATATACCGAAACCTCCTTGGCAGGGGCATAGGTATAAGCCGCAGTTATTGAAAACTGACCCCCCGCAGCCGCAAGACCTGCCATAAGCAGAGTCAAAAGCTGAGTAAGTGTAAACATTTTGAAATCAGCTATCATCAACGGCAGCAGTACCACCGAACTGAAAGCCGAAAAGAACAGCACAATAAAACTGCCTTTTTCGCCCCTTGTACCGAGCAGCCTGACCAAAGCATAGGCAAGCCCTGCACACATTCCGCCCGTAAACCCAACCAACGACGGAAAGAACCCTGCATTGGCAAAATCGGGCTTTATAACAAACAAAGCTCCTATAAACGCACCCACAACTATAAGTCCCTGCCAAACTGTCAGCTTCTCTTTTAAAATAATAAAAGAAAAAAGTATTACAAAAAACGGCGACATCTTGTTAAGTATTGATGCGTCGCTCAGCACAAGATGGTCAATTGCGTAGAAGTTGCACACAATGCCAAAAACGCCGAAGGCTGACCGTGCAATAAGCGGCGGAAGGTTGTTTTTGTTAAAATGAAAGTCGCTTTTGTCCTTAAGCACCATAATCAGTGCGAAGAAAAACGCAACAAAATTGCGAAAAAACGCCTTTTCAAATGTTGGCAAATCACCCGACAATTTAACGCAGGCGTTCATAACCGCAAAACAAAACGCAGATATTATTATGTAAACTATGCCTTTGTAGCTGTTTTTTATTTTCAAGAATCATCACTCCCAAAAATATTATACCATAAACTAACTGCAATCTCAACATTTGTGCAGTTTTCCCTATTGACATATCACATCTTTTGGAATATAATTTAAAATAACGATAAACTAAACCATTGACCAAGAGTGAGTACGCATTGCGGAGGTTTTCAGAGAGTTGCCGTTTGGTGCAAGGCAACAACGGAAGTTTTGCAGAATGGACTTGGGAGGGCAGGCCGAAATTTTTAAAGTAGGTACTGACGGAGCCTTTACCGTTATCTTAAGGAGTATGTGTTGGCATATGTTAAAGTGGGTATTTTTATACCAATCCGGGTGGCACCGCAGAAGTCTACGGCTTTTGTCCCTTTGCAGTGGGACAGAGGTCTTTTTTATTTTATATTACCAAACAAAAGGAGAAAGCTTATGTACACACCTACATTTGAGGAGGCTCAAAACTACAGCGGTTTTGATGTTATCCCTGTCTGTAAGGAAATTTACGCTGATGTTATCACACCGATTACACTCCTGCGTAAAATATCCGAAAAATATGAAAATTTTTATCTGCTTGAAAGTATCGAGGGCGGCGAAAAGTGGGCAAGGTACAGCTTTTTTGGGTTTGAACCAAAGGCAAGGCTGTACTGCAAAAACAGCACTGTAACCATCGAGGGCGAGGGTGCCGATGTTATCCACACCGAAAAACCCCTTGCCGTGCTGAGGGATTACATCAGCCACTACAAGACGCCTAAGCTTGAAAACATTCCGCCGTTTACGGGCGGACTTGTGGGCTACTACGGCTACTCTATGATTGGCTATGCCGAGCCTGTTCTGAAGCTGAAAGACAGCGAGTTCAACGACTTTGATGTTATGCTGTTTGATAAGGTGATTGCATACGACCACCTCAAGCAGAAAATCACCGTTATTGTAAATATGAAAACCGATAACATCAATGAGCAGTACCAAAAGGCTGTTGACGATATTGAAGAAATTATTGCGATGATCAACGACAGGGCTCAGCTCAAAAATCTTAAAACCTACGATAAGGTCAACTTTAAATCAAACTTTACCGAGGAAGAATATGCCCAAGCGGTTGAAAAAACACGGGAGTATATCTATGACGGCGACATCTTTCAGGCTGTTATTTCAAGGCGGTTTGAAACCGAGTACGAGGGCAGTCTGCTCAATGCGTACAGGGTGCTGAGGGTTACAAACCCTTCACCTTATATGGTGTTTATGAGAATCGGCGGTGACGAAATTATTTCAACCTCACCCGAAACCCTCGTAAGATTTCACAACGGCAGGCTAACCACCTTCCCTATTGCAGGCTCTCGCCCAAGGGGTAAGGACAATGCCGAGGACATTGCACTTGAAGAGGATTTATTGAAGGACGAAAAAGAGCTTTCCGAGCATAATATGCTTGTTGATTTAGGCAGAAACGACCTTGGCAGGATTTCAAAATTCAACTCGGTTGAGGTAACGGAATATATGAAAATCCTACGCTACTCAAAAATTATGCACATCTGCTCGGAGGTACAGAGCGACGCCCGTGAGGATGTTGACGCATTTGACGCAATCGAAGCCGTTCTGCCTGCAGGCACGCTCTCGGGAGCACCTAAAATCCGTGCCTGCGAGATTATTGAAGAGCTTGAAAAATGCCCCCGTGGCATATACGGCGGTGCAATAGGCTATGTTGACTTTAACGGAAATATGGACACCTGCATTGCAATCCGTATGGCGTCAAAAAAGGGCAACAAGGTATATGTGCAGGCAGGCGGCGGCATTGTGGCAGACAGCATACCGCACAACGAGTATATGGAAAGCTACAACAAGGCACTTGCCGTGATTAACGCAATCAAAAACGCAGGGGAGGTTGAAGAAATATGATTTTACTGATTGATAATTATGACAGTTTTTCTTATAATTTGGTACAGCTTGCAGGCAGTATAAACATCGACATAAAGGTTATAAGAAATGACGCTATGACCTGTGAAGAAATTGAAAAACTTAACCCCACACACATCATACTCTCCCCCGGCCCCGGATACCCTAAAAATGCAGGAGTTTGCGAAGATGTCGTAAGGTACTTTAAGGGCAAAAAGCCGATTATGGGCGTTTGTTTGGGGCATCAGGCAATATGCGAGGTTTTCGGTGCCGAAATTACCCATGCAAAAAAACTTATGCACGGCAAAAAAAGCACAATGAAGCTTGACACAACCTGCAAGGTATTCAGCGGTATGCCGAGCGAAATCGACGGGGCAAGGTACCATTCGCTGATAGCAAAAAAAGAAACCTTGCCCGACGAGCTGAAAATAACCGCAGTTGACGATATGGGCGAAATTATGGCGGTGGCACACAGGGAATATGATATTTACGGACTGCAGTTTCACCCTGAGAGCATACTGACCTCACACGGAAGAAAAATTCTTGAAAATTTTTTGAATATTTAAAACAAGATACCAAACAGACTATTACGAAAGGTGATTTTTATGATTAAAGAAGCAATAGCAAAATTAGTCAAGGGCGAAAACCTTGACTTTGAAACAACCAAAGCAGTTATGAACGAGATTATGAGCGGTGAAGCCACCGAGGCTCAGATGGGTTCCTTCCTCACTGCACTACGCATTAAGGGCGAAACAATTGATGAAATTACCGCCTGTGCAACCGTTATGAGAGAAAAGGGCGAACACATAAGCACCAATCAGGATGTTCTTGAAATTGTCGGAACAGGCGGTGACGGCACCGGAACATTCAACATCTCGACCACCTCGGCGTTTGTAATCTCTGCCGCAGGCGTGCCTGTTGCAAAGCACGGCAACCGCTCTATGAGCTCGAAATCAGGTGCGGCAGACTGCCTTGAAAACCTCGGTGCCGACCTTACTATCAGCCCGGAAAAATGCGAATATATTCTTAACAAATGCGGTATGTGCTTTATGTTTGCACAGAGCTTTCACAAGTCAATGAAGTATGTCGGCCCTACCAGAAAACAAATCGGCATACGCAACATTTTCAACATTCTCGGACCTCTTACCAATCCTGCTAAGGCTCAACTGCAGGTTATGGGTGTGTACAGCGAGGAGCTCTGCGAACCGCTTGCACAGGTGCTTATGAACCTCGGTGTAAAGAGGGGCGTGGTTATTTACGGCTGTGACGGAATGGACGAAGCCACCGTCACAACAAAAACTTACTGTGCAGAAATTAAGGACGGTAAAATCGAAACATACTACATCACACCTGACGAGCTTGGACTCGGCACCTACGAGGTAGCCGACCTTATCGGCGGTGACGGCAAAGAAAACGCACAAATTACTGTTGACATCCTCAACGGCAGTGAAAAAGGTGCAAAGCGTGACGCTGTTCTTCTGAACTCAGGTATTGCCCTCTACATTGCAGGCAAGGCAAGCGACATCAAGGGCGGTATTGCTCTGGCTGCCGAAACAATCGACAGTGGCAAGGCCCTTACCAAAAAAGACGAATTTGTAAACCTTACTAACGAATAAAGGAACAGCTATGACAATACTCAACGAAATAGCCGAATTCACCAAAAAAAGATACGAAAAAATTCAGCAGGAGGTTCCTCTTACCGCAATCAAATCAAAAGCGGAAGAGCTGAACAGCAACACGGGCTTTCCGTTTGAGAAAGCACTGGCAAAGGACGGGATTTCTTACATCTGCGAAGTAAAAAAGGCAAGCCCCAGCAAGGGCATAATTGCCGATGACTTCCCGTATTTGCAGATTGCAAAGGATTATGAAAAAGCAGGAGCAAGTGCAATTTCCTGCCTTACGGAGCCGAATTGGTTCAAAGGCAAAAACGAGTACCTGAGCGAAATTGCACGCAGTGTTTCTATCCCTGTTTTACGCAAGGATTTTACCGTCTGCCCTTATCAAATTTACGAGGCTAAAACCCTCGGTGCCTCGGCTGTTCTGCTGATTTGTGCGTTGCTTACAACCGAAGAGCTTAAAGATTACATCTCTATCGCCCAAAGTCTGGGGCTGTCGGCACTTGTTGAAGCTCACACAGAGGCAGAAGTTCAGTCCGCACTTGACAGCGGTGCAAAAATAATAGGAGTAAACAACCGCAACCTCAAGGACTTTACCGTTGACCTGAACACAAGCATTAAACTACGCAGTCTTGTTCCGCCTGAGATTCTCTTTGTAGGAGAAAGCGGAATCAAAACCAATGCCGACATCGAAAGTCTACGCAGTGCAAATGTAAACGCAGTATTGATCGGCGAAACCCTTATGAGAAGCGACAACAAGCGTAAGATGCTTGAAACCCTCAACGGCGGTGCATTGCTATGAGCAAGATAAAAATTTGCGGTCTGAGAAGAAGTGAGGATATTTCCTTTGTAAACGAGCTCAGACCCGACTACATAGGATTTGTTTTTGCAAAGTCAAAAAGGCAGGTTAGTCCGGCACAGGCTGCAAAACTTAAAAGCGAGCTTGACCGGGGCATATCGGCTGTGGGAGTTTTCGTTGATGAACCGATTGAAAATGTGCTAGACCTGTGCCGCAGCAAAACTGTTGATGTTGTTCAACTACACGGCAATGAGGACAGCAGTTATATAGACAGTCTGCGAAAAAAAATAACACAGCCGATAATAAAGGCTGTGCGTGTGCAAAATGCCGAACAAATTCTGCAGGCAGAAAAACTCAGCGTAGATTACCTTTTGCTTGACGCCTACAACCCAAAGCTGGCAGGCGGAACGGGCGAGGTTTTCAACTGGGATATAATCCCAAAAAACCTCTATAAACCGTTCTTTTTGGCAGGCGGATTGTCGGCTGAAAATATTGCACGGGCAATAAAAACCGTTCAGCCGTACTGCGTGGATTTGTCGGGCAGTGTTGAAACAGACGGCTTTAAAGACAGAGAAAAAATCAAAACAGTTATAGAAATTGTAAGAAAGGAAGATTGAAATGTCAAAGGGAAGATTTGGCAGACACGGCGGTCAGTTTGTACCCGAAATACTGATGAACGCCATCATCGAGCTGGAGGAAGCTTACGAAAAATACAAAAACGACCCCGACTTTATAGCAGAGCTTAACACCCTGCTTGCCGAGTATGCCGGCAGACCGTCACTGCTTTACTACGCCGAAAAAATGACAAAAGACCTCGGCGGTGCCAAAATTTATATTAAGCGTGAGGACCTTAACCACACAGGCTCGCACAAGATCAACAATGTTCTCGGTCAGGTATTGCTCGCAAAAAAAATGGGCAAAACAAGAGTAATTGCCGAAACAGGTGCAGGTCAGCACGGTGTGGCAACCGCAACCGCAGCCGCCCTTATGGGTATGGAATGTGAAATATTTATGGGCAAAGAGGACACCGACCGCCAAGCCCTCAATGTTTACAGAATGAAGCTCCTCGGTGCTAAAGTCAACGCTGTAACAAGCGGAACTATGACGCTTAAGGACGCTGTAAACGAGACCTTCCGTGAGTGGACAACAAGAATTGCCGACACTCACTATGTAATCGGCTCGGTAATGGGGCCGCACCCGTTCCCTGCTATGGTAAGAGATTTTCAGAGCGTAATCGGCAAAGAAATTAAAAGCCAGATTCTCGAAAAAGAGGGCAGGCTCCCTGATGTTGTTATGGCTTGCGTAGGCGGCGGCAGCAACGCAATGGGTGCTTTCTATGAATTTATAGAGGATAAGGATGTTCAGCTAATTGGCTGTGAGGGTGCCGGCAAGGGTGTCGACACCGACAGAACCGCTGCCACAATTGCAACAGGCACCGACGGAATCTTCCACGGTATGCACAGTTACTTCTGCCAGAACGAGTACGGTCAGATTGCACCGGTTTACTCAATCTCGGCAGGTCTTGACTACCCGGGCATAGGGCCTGAGCACGCTGCACTTCACGACAGTGGCAGAGCAAAATATGTGCCTATTACCGACGACGAGGCTGTTAATGCCTTTGAGTACCTTTCACGAACAGAGGGCATTATCCCTGCAATTGAGTCATCGCACGCAGTTGCTTACGCAATCAAGCTGGCTCCAACACTTGACAAGGATAAGATTATCGTTATAAACCTCTCGGGCAGAGGCGACAAAGATGTTGCGGCAATCGCAAGGTACAGAGGAGAGGATATTTATGAGTAAAATTACAGACGCATTCAAAAACGGCAAGGCATTCATTCCGTTTGTAACGGCAGGCGACCCTTGCCTTGAGGTTACCGAACAAATCCTTATTGAGATGGACAAAAACGGTGCTGACATTATCGAAGTAGGTATTCCGTTTTCTGACCCGATTGCAGAGGGCATTGTAATTCAGGAGGCTGACATAAGAGCACTTGCCTCGGGAACAACCACCGACAAAATTTTTGATATGCTTGCAAAAGTCCGTCCGCAGCTTTCCTGTGCGGTAGCACTTATGACCTACATAAACCCGGTTTATGTTTACGGTGTAGAAAAGTTTATGGCAAAGTGCAGCGAGCTTGACATTAACGCTGTTATCATACCCGACACTTCATTTGAAGAAAAAGAAGTTCTTCAGCCTGCCTGCGACAAGTACGGCATAGAGAACATTTCATTCGTGGCACCTACAAGCAACGAGCGTGTACAGAAAATCGCAAAGGACGCAACAGGCTTTATGTACTGTGTTTCTTCATTGGGCGTAACAGGTGTAAGGAGCGAGATAAAAACCGACATAGGCAAAATGATTCAGCTTGTTAAGGCAGTGAACGACATCCCTTGTGCGGTCGGCTTTGGTATTTCTACCCCCGAACAGGCTAAAGAGATGACAAAATATGCCGACGGCGTAATCGTGGGCTCTGCAATTGTGAAAATCTGTGCAAAATACGGCAACGACTGTGTTCCGTACATTGCGGAATATGTCAAGAGTATGAAAGACGCAATCAGATAAATTTAAAATCTTAAAATCCGCCGCAGTTTAAACTGCGGCGGACCTTTTTTTAATTATTCGTCAAGTGCCTCAAGCTGTTTTCTGAAATCTTTCAGCTTTGTCTGAGCCTTTTCAACTTTTTTCTTAGCCTCGGGTGTGTCAATATCCTTATTTTTTTCAATGACACCCTCCTGCGTTTCAATAAAATGCTCAAGCACCTTTCTTCTTAGGTCGTTTGTTTCTTCATTGGCATATTTATTCTTAGGTGCAGACTGTTCCCCTGCAGGCGGTTCATCTTCATTAACCGTAAGCATAGACTCACCGTCAAGGTCAACACCTTCGGCAATAACTTCCATAACACGGCTGTTCATAATAAAATTGAACCCAACAGGATTAATTGTAATGCCAAAAAGACTGTCAGTCTTAAAAATTCGGTAAATTTCAGCAAAGGGGAGCTCTATGCAAGCCTTTTTTTCTTTTGGGAGTGCATTATAATCCTTCATAATCGGACTTTTGATAAAAAACTCAAACTCCTTGTGGTCGGTTGCAACCGGCAACAGCCTTTGCCCCTCAACATTTGTATTGAGGAACGGATACTTAACCTGCATTTCGCTGCCGTGCTTGCTCTGCACAATGGCAGGAACCAACAAGGTAGCCTGCTGAACAGCCTTTGCAATAGGGCTGTCTTTTTTAATAAGCACACCTCTGCCCTCTTTGGCAAACTTGTGAGCCTCCTGCAAAAATGTGAGTGTTTCTATGTACACCTCAGGGTTACTTCTTCCCTTTACTTCTTCCAGTTTTAGGATAGTGTCCTTAGGGATAATCAGCGGTCTTAATCTTCCGTCGGTAAACTGAACATTATTAAAGCCAAGGCGGGTTAAATCCTCAAGCATAGCACGGAACTCAGGATTGCTGATTTCACGCACCTCAACCTCAAGATTTTGCTCTGCCAGCGTATCTACAATAAAATCAGCCTCAGAAAAATCAACCAGCACAATTACATCCTTATTGATTGAGTAAAAGTGGTTTGTCGCCTTTGAAATGACAATCCCGTAGCGGTCGAGCTTCATAATTTTATCGAGAGTCAACATTCTGTAATGAACATCATACTCTTCAAAAAATTTGAGGTCGTTTTCTTTTTTGTTTTCCTTTGCAAGCGGAATGCACTTAGTTTCTATATAATCCACAAGGCAGATGCTCTCGGCAACGGTTGCGTCCTGCATTTTTTGTCTGCCGTGGTCCTTGTCCTCTAGCAAGCTGTTGACAAGCTCGTTAAGACGGCTGTTTTCTACCATCGTTTATCAGCTCCTTTGCTGTATATAGGCTAATTATATCACTTTTGTTAATGAATGTCTATAAAATTTATGGAAATTTTACTTCTCTGCTTCATATTCATAATGCTCAGAGTTGAGGTCAAGCCCCCAACCGTAGTACCATTTGCCGTAAACCTTGATAAAATACTGTGATTCGGTTTTAAAATCAAGGTCGTCAATATAATCATCGGTTGAGTAATTCGTATATTTGTAATCAATATCAGCAAGGGCAACCTGCTCAACATCAAGCTTAGCACCGAAATTTTCCTTCAAATCCGTTTCAATTTCGCTTTTTTTCTCATCTGTCACATCAACGGCACTAAGCACCTTATACTCGGTGTCGCAGGTGTAGAAATACTTTTTAATACAATCCTTAAGCTCATTAAGCGAGGCAAAGCCGTTTTCGTTATTGTAATAATATTTTGGGTATTTTTCAAGTTCGTCCTTTAGGGCATTGGTTTTGTCAGCTTTAGCAATTTTTGCCACACAGTCAGAAATCTCCTTAACAAGTTCGGAGTCAACGGCTTGGGTGGTTGCCTGTGCAGTCGTTGCGGAGGTTGCAGTTGTTTCAACTGTAGTATTTTTCTCGTCACTGCACCCGTTAAAGCCAAGTGCCGTTACTGCAATAAGCCCCGTAAATAATATTGCTGTAAATTTATTGAATTTCATATTTCCTCCATTAAACCGTTTTTATACTTTTCTCAAATATTCTCTTTAAATTATTGGTTACACCCTGAGCGGATTGAATAGTGGCAATCATCAATAAGTCCGTATCAATTTCAGAAAAATTGATGTTGTAGCCGTTTATCGGTGTGTTTTCAAGCTCTGCCGATTTTGCAAATGTAATGTCAGCTTCTAACTGAGCAAGTGCAGTTTCATCAGAAACACCAAACTTATTTATAAGGCAGAGTGTTCCTTCGTAGCAATCCGCTGTAACGGTGTTAATATCATAAGACATATCAAGCTACTCCTGCTTTTTTCTTAATCAACTCAATATATTCCTTCATTGTGATCTCTTTGTTAATAAGCTGTTTGCACCAAATCTTACTTTGGTCATCAATTTTGTATCCTTCCATTTCAACAGAATTTGCTGCATTTTCTATTAACAAATTTAATGTTTGTTCAGACATATAATCACCTCAGAAACAGTATAACATTGAATTTCATATTTCCTCCATTAATCGGCAATATTAATGTTTATTATAACATAAAAGCAGGCAATTATCAACATTAAATAAAGGTCAAGCCTTAATCTTTTAAGATAAAAAGCTTGACCTTTATTTTATTTTTTAACTATTTTTTTAATATCATCGTACGAATATGTTTTGGTTTTTTCTCCGCCCGAGATAGTTTGGATAAAGTTGCCGTTTTTATCCACACTTAACTGCCCGGCATACGCAATCCTTTCATACGCACCCTTTGGCAGAGGACTATCCTCAAGTGTCGGCACCAAGCACATAATCAAATCGGCACCTTTGCTGACAAATTCTTCGTTATCCACGGTTTCTTTAAGAAAAGTTTTACTGATTTGTTCTTTGCTTAAATCGGCAAAGCGAGAATCGTCTTTATTCTGTGCGATATGGTCTGTAAGAGAAATGTATCCGCCCAACATAAACACAGAAACGGTATCGCCCTTTTTATGTGTGCCTTTGAGTGATTCTGTTATCAATACATCGGCTTTAGTCCAGGCAGCACCCTCAAAATTTGTGAAAACTACCTTTTGCACCTGTCCACGAATAACTTCTTCCGAGGCTGAAACCAACTCACTTAAATCATCGGAATACGCAGAATCAGCCGTTGATTTTACCTCTATAATGTTCGCCGTAGAGTCAGGGGCGTCATATTCATTTTCTGCTGAAACGGACAAATTGCTGCCGGTTTTTGTTTCAGTTTCAGATGTAGATTGGTCATTTGTGCCGTTGTTACACCCTGCAAATGCAAAGCACATAATAATTGAGCATAATAAAAACGATAGACATCTTTTCATAATTATTTCTCCTCGGTTTTATGTGAGATTATTTTTTGTTTTATAATATCACACAAAAACAACAAAGTCAACATTTTGTATAAATGTTTTAAAATCCTCCCTCTAAAACTTGAGCACTTCACAATAACGAGGACATTTCAGTATTATAACACACAATAATTTGTACAATAAATTACAAAAAATATCCAAAACAAGTTGCAGAAATGTTATTAATGGTGTAAAATATCAGTAACAATTAATTTGGAGGTAATTAATATGCTTAAATGTGAGATAGTATTCGATAGAAACAAAATTCTGTTTGAAAAGCTCTACACTCCCGAAAAAATACAATACTATACCGATAATCTGTTTCTGGCTTATGGACTAAAGAAAACTGCCAATGGATTTTTCATTGGCAGCAATGATGATACGGTAAAATTTATGGGTGCTATTTTAAGCCTGAAAAGAATGGATTGGTTTGTAAGCTATGTAGACAAATGGATTTGGTATGAAAACGATAACGATGGTGATTACGGAGAGTTTTATACCGAAGATTTAAAAGCTCAGCTTCTTTGTAAGCCAAAGCCGGTATAGATGATGTCTGAGCATAAAACAAGAAGAGCAATAAATGCAGATAAAGAGTATATCAGTGTTGCGTTTTCAAAAATGAGTAATATCAAATTATAAAAATTCAGGCGAACAGTAGTTCCGCTTTACATCAAAAAAACAGGCTATGTGTTTAAAACACATAGCCTGCTTGGCGTGCCGGAAGGGACTCGAACCCCCGACCTACTGGTTCGTAGCCAGTCACTCTATCCAGCTGAGCTACCGGCACATAAGCAGTCTTTTTTCGACTGCCTTGCTATTATAACACATCTTTTTTAAAAAATCAAGGGTTATCCAACAAAGAAATGTAAAAAAGCTAAATAAGCCATATAAACATCGACTTTTGCCACAATTTCAAAAGGTGCGTGCATGGAAAGCACCGGAACGCCCAAATCCACAACATCAACATTCATATTTGCAACATACTTTGCAATTGTTCCGCCGCCGCCGAGGTCTACCCTGCCAAGCTCGCCAACCTGCCAGATAATGTCATTGCTCTCGAGCATTGTACGGATTTCTCCCATATATTCCGCCGAGGCGTCGCTGGTACCGCTCTTGCCCCTTGCACCTGTGTACTTTGAAATTACAACACCCTCGTTCAGGTAAGAACAGTTTTTCGACTCAAAACAGCTTGCGTATGTTGGGTCAACCGCTGCGTTTACATCGGCTGAAAGGCACTTGCTCTTTGAAAGCACTCTATAGCCCTCCTGCCCCTCGCTTTTAGCCATATCATAGATAAAATATCTGAGGAAGTCGCTCTGCATACCGGTGTTGCCGTCCGAGCCGGTTTCTTCCTTATCTGTAAGGTAAGTTATGCAGGTTTTTTCGGGTACACCTGCGTCAATGATAGCCATAAGAGCTGTGTACGCACAAACTCTGTCGTCATGGCCGTATGAGCCTATCATACTTCTGTCAAAGCCGACATCTCTTGATTTGCAAGCCGGCACAAGGCTAAGCTCTGCAGAGAGAAAGTCGTTCTCGGTGAAGCCGTACTTATCGTAGATAAGCTTCATTGTGTTGAGCCGTACCTGCTCGCCCTCTTCGTCCGAGTAAGGTCTGCTGCCGATAAGGCAGTTTAAATCCTCGCCGGTAAAAGCCTGACCGAGCTTTTTCTGTGCCTGCTCCTGACCCAAATGCGGAAGAATATCACTTATGCAAAAGCAAGGGTCGCTTTCGTCATCACCTATTGAAATATCAACATATGTACCGTCGGTTTTGCAAACTCTGCCGTGCAGTGCCAGCGGGATTGTTGTCCACTGATACTTTTTAATACCGCCGTAGTAGTGAGTTTTAAAAAGAGCCAGACTGTCCTTTTCGTAGAGCGGGTTAGGCTTTAAGTCGATTCTCGGTGAGTCGATATGAGCGATTGAAAGCAAAACGCCCTCGCTTGTGCCTGTTCTGCCGATAACAGCCAGCCCGATAGCCTTGTTGCGGTTTACGATATAAACCTTGTCGCCTGCCGAGTAAGTGATGTCGGGATTATACTCTTTAAAGCCGTTCTCCTTAGCCATTGCAAGGGCCTCGGTGACGGCTTCTCTTTCTGTTCTTGCCTTGTTGAGAAAATCCTTGTAAGGCTCGCAAAACTCGTCAGCCTTTGCAAGTTCTTCATCGCTAAGTCTGTGGATTTTCTTTTTTGAAGAAATAAGGAGCTGTTCCTTGAGTTCCTTTGTTTCGTTTGACATAAAATCATACCCTTTCTTTATCAATAAAGTTCTTTATACTTGTTTTTTGCAGATTCAACCTTTTCAACATAATTTTTGGTTTCTTCATACGGAATATAGTCCAAGGTTTTGCCGTCCTTGCTGTATGTACTGTCGGCAAGCCAATTGTCAACCGTGGTAAAGCCTGCGTTGTAGGCAGCTATCGCAGTTTCTTCAACCTCGTATTTATCAAGCAGATACCCCAAGAAAAAAGTGCCGTATTTTATACTAACGCCGGGTTTAAAAAGATCTTTTAATTTATAGTCATCCTTATCCACCTCTTGAATCTGAGGTTTTAAAAAGTCAAAGCAGTCAGAAGTTATCTGCATAAGTCCAAAAGCACCTGCGGGCGATTCGGCATTTGCGTCAAAGTGGCTTTCGGTATAAATCACCGCATATACCAAATCGGGGTCAACATCATACTTTTCTGAATAGGCATTCACATAGTTGGAGTATGTGGTAGGATACTGCAGCCGCTGTATGTCATAAACCTTTTCTTTAATAGCGTCGGGCTTTACCATATAAACGGTACCGATTACTATTGAAATAACAACAAGCAATACAAACGAACCGAAGATCGTCTTTAACAGAACAGGGCGGTGAGTTCTGGCTTTTGAGCGTCTTTGTCGCCTTGCGGAGGCAGTCGCCCTACGCTTCTGTGCCTCTTGCTGAGAGTCATTGTAATCGTTAAGCGAAGAGATGGTTGACCCGTGAACAGCAGTTTGGCTCACAGCCCTTTGGTACTGTTTAACCTTTCTGTTGTCACTACGGCTTTTTTTACTATTCTTTTTTCTTTTGTTTTTTCCGCTGTTTTTGCGGGGTCGTTTTGTTGACATTTACAACTCTCCGTCAATTAAATTGTTCACCTTTTGAGCGAGAGCTTCTGCACTGCCGTCGTTAATTATGCAAAAATCGGACTTTTCAGTATAGTAGCTGTCGCTGAACTGTGCGTTTATTCTCTGCATAGCTTCGTCATGAGTTAAGTTGTCACGGGCGGTTATCCGCCTGATACGACTTTCAAGCGGAGCAAGCACCGAAAGTGTTTTGTTGCAAAAACGCTGACCGTTGCTTTCAAAAAGCGTTGGTGCGTCCAATATAAATTTATCAAAACCACGCTCGGAATATTCCTCAATTTCGAGAAGTGCAGATTCATAAATATACGGATGTGTAATGCTGTTCAGCCGTTGTGTACTGATTTTATCCGCAAAAGCACGGCTTGCAAGGAGCTTTCTGTTAAGGGTTCCGTCCTGCTCAATAATATCACTGCCAAACGCTTCGGCGAGTTTTTCAAGCACGGCACTGCCCTTTTTATAAATTGTGCGTGAGATTCGGTCGGCGTCAACTATATGCCAGCCGTTTTGCTCAAAAACCTTGGCTGCAAGCGACTTGCCCGCACCCGTGGGACCGACAAGTCCCAGGACAAATACATCTGCATTGATTATTCTGAACGCAGCCGCCCTTATAAGCCGATTGTAAACAGCCAGCGAAACCCCTGTAACAGACGGACAAGGTGCGTAGACCGTGTCTGTTTTTTCATCTTTATCTATCTCACGCAAAACCTCAAAAATCTTGCGTGCGTGGCTGTTGTAATCGGTTGCAGAGCCAATGGCATAAACAGGCAAAGTAAATTTGCCCTTATCTTCATCAAAGCAAATTACAGCCGTTGCACTGTCGGCAATTCTGTTGACAAATTCAGCAAAATTTTTGCCCTTAACAAGATAAACCTGAGCTTTAGGTGCGTAGTGCTTATACTTCATACCGGGTGAAGAGGCTGTTTTGCCCTTTTCAAGCTGATGAGTAACGGCACTGTCGATTACAACCTCGCCCAAAACCTCACGGAGCTGTTCGGCGGTTATTCCGCCCGGCCGTAAAAGTCTTGGCGGATTTTCAGCCAAAGTTATGACGGTACTCTCAACACCTACACTGCATTTTCCGCCATCGATTATAGCGTTCACCCTGCCCATAAGGTCATTGACGCAATGCCCTGCACTGGTCGGGCTTGGCTTGCCCGAAATATTTGCCGACGGAGCAGCAAGCGGAACATCCGCAATCCTGATAAGCTCCCGTGCCGTCTTATGTGACGGCAGCCGAACTGCAACGGTGCTGAGCCCTGCACTGGTTTGGTCGGGAATTACATCCCCTTTGGGAAGAATAATTGTAAGCGGACCCGGCCAGAATTTTTCGGCAAGCAGTTTTGCCTGCTCGGTAAACTCCTTAAAAAGCCCAAAACGCTCTATCATCTCAACCGAAGAAATATGAACAATCAAGGGGTTGTCCATTGGTCTGCCCTTTGCCCTGAAAATCTTTTCAACCGCCTTGCCGTCAAGTGCGTTTGCCGCCAGTCCGTAGACGGTTTCGGTAGGCACTGCGACAATTCCGCCGCCCAGGATAATTTTGGCTGCCTTTTCAATATCGGGTTGGTTATCCTGCAACAAGATAGTTTCCATTTACTTATTGTCCATACTTTCTTTAAGCTTTTCGGCTCTGTCACACGCAATGAGTGCGTCGATAATTTCATCAATATTTCCGTTCAGAATATCGTCAAGTTTATAGAGCGTAAGCCCAATCCTGTGGTCGGTGACTCTTGACTGAGGAAAGTTATAAGTGCGGATTTTTTCACTTCTGTCGCCTGAGCCAACCTGAGTTTTTCTGTTTTCCGAAATTTCAGCATTCTGCTTATCCTGCTCAATTTTAAGCAGGCGTGATTTCAGCACCTTCATAGCCTTGTCTTTGTTTTTGTACTGACTGCGTTCGTCCTGACACTCAACAACCATACCTGTTGGCAGGTGGGTTATTCTGATAGCGGAGGAAGTTTTGTTGATGTGCTGACCGCCAGCACCCGATGAACGGAAGGTATCGATCTGCAAATCCTTTGGATTGATTTCTATATCAACATCCTCAGCCTCGGGCAAAACCGCAACAGTAACAGCCGAAGTATGCACCCTGCCGGACGACTCCGTTTCGGGAACACGCTGAACACGGTGAGTTCCGCTCTCGTATTTCAGCTTGCTGAAGGCACCCTCGCCCACAACCATGAACGAAACTTCCTTATAACCGCCCAGCCCGGTTTCATTTGACGAAACAAGTTCAATTTTAAAACCGTGCTTGTCGGCATACATTGAGTACATTCTGAACAAATCGCCTGCAAACAGCGAGCTTTCTTCTCCGCCTGTGCCTCCGCGGATTTCCATAATTACATTCTTGCTGTCGTTAGGGTCTTTTGGCAAAAGCAAAATTTTAAGCTCGTCCTCAAGAGCGTCAACAGACAGCTTAGCCTCGTCAAGCTCCATTCGGGCAAGCTCCTTAAGCTCGGCGTCGGTTTCGTTCTCAAGAATTTCAAGGCTGTCGGCAATGGTCTGCCTTGCCGTTTTGTACTCACGATACTTTAAAACAATCGGCTCTATCGACTTGATTTCTTTCATAGCCTGGTTGAATTTTTCGGCATTGCCCGCAACAGACGGGTCATAAAGCCGGGTGTTGAGCTCGTCATATCTTTTACTGAAAATTTCTATTTTATCAAACATCTTGTTTCCTTATTATCTTCCTTATATTTTTTTCTGCTTTTACACGGGGTATCATAACCTCGTGACCGCATTTGTCGCAGCGGATTTTAAAATCCATACCAATGCGTGTTACGGTGAAGGTTTTGCAGCCGCAGGGGTGAGGTTTTTTCATTTCGATTTTATCGTTGAGCCTTACATCCACACTGTTCACCTCTCATTCGGCAAATTTTATATAAAAAAACAATTATTTTATATAATTATAGCATACAATTAAATATATATCAAGGGAAGTCTAAATCCGAAAGTTATTAAATCGACACTTCTGTGCAAAAAAATATTGCGTAAATCGTCGCATTGTGATATAATCAAGTTGGTGAATATTATGGATTTAAAAGTTAAAACAATTTATACACGCGAAGCTCTGATCGACTTCAAAAAGTTTACCCTAACAAAGGGCTCTTTTTTAAAGCCTGTGCTGCTCTATTTAATGTGCATTGCCGTAATAATACTGGCATTCATTTATAACCACAGGTTTGAGCTTAACTTCACAACCGTCACTTACCCTCTTATTGCAATTTTGGGTGCGTTGATTATAACCTATGTTTACTACATTGCTCCTACCCGTGCAGACGACCCTATGGAGGATCTTGAGGTTGAGTACGCTTTTGAAGATGATTACATCCAAAGCGGCGGCAAAAAATTTAACTACGACGAGCTTTACGGCGTATATGAGGATAAAAACTACTTTTATTTTTACACGAACGAGAGCGACGGTTTTCTTATTGCAAAAGAGGACGCCGAGTTTGACATAAAGGCATTTATCGGCAAAAAAATAACCAAAAAGAAAAAGCTCCACTTTTTAAAGGAAAAGAAAAACAGCGAAAAAAAACGCAGAGCTGCTCACGCATAAAACGCAATCGGCTATGCCATAAATTTTTTCCTGTTTTATGCGTATATCATTGACAACGTCGGCGTTGAATGGTATCATTTTAAAAAGAGAAGAAATATAATGGGGAGAAATTTATGGATGATAGGTTTATGCACGATACAGGCGTAGAGCTTGTAAAAGCGGCAAAGGTTATTATCGGCAGCTACAAAAAATTCAGCAAAGCAGCGGTCGATAGCGAGGATATAAGTGTGTGCGGTATGGAGATACTCACATCTTTAAGGTATTATCCTGAGAAAAACACAGTAAGCGAAATTGCAGAATCTGTTGAAGTCAGCAAGGGGTTAATCTCCAGAGAAGTTGAAACTCTGCGGCAAAAGGGCTATATAACCACCGTGGTTGACAATAACGACAGACGAATACTGAGAATTTACATTGCTGATAATGCCGACGAAATTATCAAAAAACAAAAAAAGAAGCTGTGCAGTCTTATGTATCAGATTTTAGGAGATATGGACGAAGACGAGCTTTTGACGCTGAGAAAGTTTATTGCAACAATCACCAAAAACGCAGCGTCGGCTGACAGCAAAAAAGACATTGACATTGATTTTGACCTTGACAGCTTTGTTTAAGGCAACACATAATTTTTAACAGGGGACTTCCTCATTTGAGGCAGTCCCCTGTTTTTTGTATAAACAAAAAACAACAATATTAATAACAAAATTTACATTTTCATTGTAAATATATTGCAAAATTACACATTTTGCGATATTATTAGAAGCATAAAGTAAAAACACAGGATATTTTGCAACATTTTGTTAAAATATGTGTAGGAGGATTAAAATGTGGACATTATTGTTTAAGAACATTAAAAGTTTTGTTAAAAACAAACCATTGTTGTTTTTCTTTATCATTATCTCTCAGATAGTATGTATACTATCAACTTTTTCTGTTGCGGGTATGATCGACTCAACAACACCGCAGCCAGAGGATAATAGGGCAAATTGGGAAAAAACCTTATACATATATTTTCACGAACAAGATCCTAACGGTGAAGCTGATGACGATCCAATGTATTTCGTGGCGTTCGACAGAAAAACCGGCAAAATGATTGATTCAGGTACTGACGAGAAGAAGGCAAGGAAATATGATGATTATGATTCATTTTTTCTCCAAGAGTCAAATTTACCCATCGGTTACGAAGATCTACCCAAATACAGCGATGTAAAAGACAAAGTCAACAGGGTATTATCAAAATATAAAAAAAATATAGACTCGTTTTATCTTGCAGGTTACATAAATAAAACCTACATTAACCGTTTTATGGCAATAAGCGGCAGTAAAGACTTTTACAAATCATGGGATTGCGAAAATTTAATAGGCGAAGCCAAAAGTATAAATCTATACACTGTAAAGGATTTGGATTTATTGTTCAGCAAACACAAAAAAGGTGATAAAATAAAATTACAAAATACTGAGTACAATGTTTCAAAAGTTAAGAATTATGGTAGAGAAGATGATTTTCATAACAACTGTGTATTAAATATAGAAGATACTGACGATAACTTTATTGTCGATGATATCGCAATCAAGTTGAATGAAAATTTATCACAGGAAAAAATTAATGAGATCAACAAAAACATCATGAAAGAGTTTGGTAACATTGCACCAACTATAACTCCGCCAACACCAAAGCCGCTG
Organism: Ruminococcus sp.; assembly: GCA_017458105.1. Lineage (GTDB taxonomy): Bacteria > Bacillota > Clostridia > Oscillospirales > Acutalibacteraceae > Ruminococcoides. The sequence goes on from JAFTGC010000035.1 coordinate 23,922, forward strand.
CTTGAAAAGCAGTTTAATAATATGATTTATGTTGTTTCAATCATTATTATATTGGTTGTTTTGCTGAATATTTCAAGGCTATACACCTACATACTTTCAAAGCGAAAAAAATCGCTTGCGGTGTTTGCACTTTGCGGCGGCAACAAACCTCAAATGTTCCTTATGTATTTGCTCGAGGTGTTCATAACCCTTGCGGGTTCGTTCCTGATAGGCTTTTTAATCTTCCACTTTGGGCTTTTGCACCTTATTGCAATTATGTACCCGTCGTTTGAAGCCTTCTTTACCGCAAAAATATACCTGACCGTTTTCGGGATTTATGTGGGCATTGGTTTGCTGATTATGTCAATTAACATTTTGCCTATTGTTATAAAATCCGTTGTTGACTTAAAAAGAAGGTGATTTGTATGAAGTATTTTAAAATAGCATATAATATGCTGATTAACAGGATTTTGTTTAATCTTGTTATTGTCCTTGAAATAGCTGCGGTGCTTGTTTTAACAAATACTGTTGTGGCAACATGGAACAGTAAAACTATGCTTTACGACCCGTATAAAGATATTTTAAAAAACGATGGTATGGTAATTTACACAGGAGCTTTGGATTCTGCCAATACAGCTGTGCTTAAAAAAATTCAGAAGGAAAACGGCTACAACGAGGTCTATATGGACAACGCTAAGGTTGCGGAATATGTTGAAAAAACCCTCAAGGGTGATGTAAAGGTCTACCGTACAAGTGTAGAAAGATTCCCTGCGGGAGAGAACAACGGACCTACCTCAACCATAAGCACGGATAACGAAAGTAATATACTGTACTATCTTATGGACAAAGAGGTGTTTGACAAGTTCAGACTGCCGCTTTCTGAGGGCAGGTGGGCTTCGGCTGAAAAAAATTCAGACGGAGAGATCGAGATTGTAGTCTCTCAGGGTACAACTGCCGAGCTTAACAAGGTTTATGACACACCTGCCGGTAAGATAAAGGTTGTCGGAATTTTAACTTCTAACACATACACCCCACCCGGCACCAATGCAAACCGTTCTGAAGACAGCAGCGAACTTGAAAGCCTTTTTAATTATACCGGTGTGTTTGATTTGGGAGTAAGCACTGACGCTTTTGCAATAGTAAACAGAGAACTGTTTACCACTAAAGGAGAAATGTATCATTTACCGGAAGATTTCTGGTTTGTTTCATACGGCAAAGGCTTGAGCAGCGACGACATTAAAGGCAATGACGATTATCTTATGGAAAACATAGGAGAAGCGGCAATGTATGATTCAAACGGCGACTACGAAACTTTTAAAGCACTGGACAACGCAACACAAAATGAAATTAACAAAATCTATCTGCAAATGCTGCCAATTGTATTAGCGGCACTTATTGTTGTACTGGCAGGACTTATAGGTTCGGTGGCAATTTCTACCGTAAAGCAGATAAAAAACTTTGGCATATTTTTCCTTTGCGGCTGCCGTTGGAAAGACTGCAAAAAAATAATTACAGCACAGCTGGCGGTTTTATTTGCTATATCATGCTTGTTCACAGTACTTAGCATTTGGGGTATGAACGCAATGAACCTTAACGCCGACATGGGGCTTACTTTTAAATTAAACAATGTTTTAATCAGCCTTGCCATTTTGGCAGTGATGTACCTGCTGGCTATTATTTTGCCGCGGAACATCATAAAAACTTCGTCGCCTGTAGAAACAATAAAGGAGAATGTATAAAGTGATTGAAATTAAAGAACTCACCAAAACCTACAACTACAAAAAATCCAACGCATTCACCGCACTTGAAAATGTATCTTTAAAAATTGATGACGGTGATATGGTTGCAATAATCGGCAAATCAGGTGCAGGTAAGTCGACCCTGCTGCATATTATCGGCTGTATTGATACCTTTGAAAAGGGCGAATACACAATAGACGATATTAAGGTACACAAGCTTTCTGACCTTAAGCTTGCAAAAATCAGAAACGAAAAGCTCGGTATAGTTATGCAGGATTTTGCACTGGTGGACGAATACACCGTTCTTGAAAATGTTAAGATTCCGCTTTATTTTTCAAAGAAAAAGGTCAGCGGAACAAAAGCCAAAGCCCTTGCCGCACTTGAAAAGGTGGGCATCAAAAACCTGGCAAACAAACCGGTAAACAAACTTTCCGGCGGACAAAAACAGCGTGTGGCTATCGCAAGGGCAATAGTAAACAATCCGTCGTTTATCCTTGCTGACGAGCCTACGGGTGCTCTTGACTCTGCAACCTCTGCCGAAATAATCGAGCTGTTTAAAACTTTAAACGACGAAGGCACAACGGTAATCATTATCACACACGATAAAACAGTTGCCGATTCATGCAAACGTCAGATAGAAATTTCAGATGGTAAAATTTTATAATTTTGGACGAAGCCGGAAAAACTCCGGCTTCCTTATTTTGTAAATATATCAAAATTGTAATAACTATTTGGCTGATAAATGTTTTTCGCCTTCGGTTTATGTGTTATAATATTTTTGTCATATTATATGGGAGAAGGTAGTATAATGTCAAAAAAACACGCAGCACAAGCACAAACAAAAAAGGCAAAAAAGCAACATCGTTTTGCAGGCATACTTCTGTTAATTTTTGTGATTATTGTTGCACTGTTATCGGCAGCATGGGCAGGTCTTACGGTTGCAGGTTTTGATGTTTACCGTGAGGTGAAAAATATTCTTTTCCCTGTTATAAACGCTAAGGCGATAAAATGGGAACACAACTCAATAATGCTGGGTAACGGTCAGAAATACGAGGCAAAATTAAACCTTACCCCTTCAAACGCAACATCGGAATATACACTCACATCCACAAACGAAAAAGTAATTGAAATTGTTGAGGATAACCTGATCAAGGCAAAATCGGTAGGCTCATGTACGGTAAAAGCAACTACAGAAAACGGACTTTCAGCCTACTGCGATTTTACTGTAAGCGAAGCACCTGATAAGCTGGATGTTCCGTCCGAAGTAGATATGGCTGTCAGCGAAAGCTACCAGATAGTTCCCGTTGAGGGCAAGGAGTACGGCGATGGCTCGTTCACCTACACAAGCAGCAACGAGCTTGTTGCAACGGTCAACAGCAAGGGGCTTGTTACCCCTGTTGATATGGGAGAAACAACGATAACCGTAAAATCATACAACAACATCAAAACACAGTTAAAACTAAATGTCGGACAAACGCCTATAAAATTCACTCTGAACAACGGCAAAATCGGTATTGGCATTGACAGCCCGGTTCAACTGCAGTGCGAGTTTGAGGACGGTTACGGTGCAAACAGCAGGCAATATTCTTCCAGTGATGAAAAAATAGTCACTGTTGACGAAAAAGGTTATGTGACCGGCAGGCACGAGGGCAAAGCTACAATAACCTGCACACTTTTCAACAACATTTCAGCAGAATGTGAAGTAACCGTTGACGACAAGCTGAGCAAAGTCCGCTCTCACCTCGACCCGAGCAAGCCTATGGTTGCCCTGACCTTTGATGACGGTCCCGACGGCAAAAACACTCAATCTGTGCTGAACACACTCAAAAAATACGACGCAAGGGCAACTTTCTTTGTAGTAGGTTCCAGATTAGAAAAAGAGAAAAAGATGCTTAAAGCCGAGTACGAACAGGGCAACGAAATCGGCAGCCACTCATGGGACCACAAATACGCAGGCGACCTCTCGACAAAACAGCAGCGTGAAGAAATCACCAAAACAAATGAGGCTGTCCACGATATTCTCGGAATATACCCAACGCTTTTCAGATGTCCCGGCGGAATAAGCTGTGATGTTTATGAAAAAGAGGGCAATATACCGATAATCCAGTGGTCAATTGACACAAGAGACTGGGAGACAATGAACACAAGCTCAACCTATAAATCTATTAAAAAAGTATTTGACAAAAACGAAAACCTCAACGGCGACATTGTGCTTATGCACGATATTCAGGACTCTACACCGCCTGCTGTTGAAAAGATCTGTAAGCTTCTCGACAAAAAAGGCTATCAGATGGTAACAGTCTCCGAGCTTGCCTATTACAACGGCGTAGACCTTGAAAACGGCAAAATCTATTCAAGCTTTTATTAAAACATACTCAGCTCCAATTTGAAAGTTTATTTTAAAATCCTGCAAAATTAAACAAATCGCCCATATTCAAACAATAATGGATTAAAAGGCAGTGGAATTTAAACAATCTTGAAATTTATATAAAAATTATATTGACATTTTATGAAAATCACTATATAATCTTATTGTAACGAGGCAGTACATAGATTTTTTTAGTGAGATACTGCTCTTGAATTCCATATTCCGAACAAAGAGGTTCACCGTTCAATTACGGATAATTGCAATTTTCTTGTTAATTCTTGCAAAATCCGATTGACGGTGAACCTTTATTTTTTTCGGGGCAACACACAGGAGGTAATATTATGGACGCAGGAAACATTGGATTTATGCTGATTTGTGCGGCATTTGTTTTCTTTATGACACCGGGGCTTTCGATGTTCTACGGAGGTCTTGTCAGAAAGAAAAACACCGTCAACACAATTATGACATCAATCTTCATAATCGGAACAGGTATTGTTATGTGGGTGCTGTTCGGCTACTCGCTATCTTTTTCACCAACCGACAACGGCTTTATCGGCGACTTCAGCTGGCTTGGCCTTGAAGGTGTTTCAACAGAAAAAGGCTACAGCGACGCTGCTCCAATCCCTAACATGGTGTTCTGTGCATTTCAGATGATGTTTGCAGTTATCACCCCGGCACTTATCACAGGTGCTATAGCCGGACGAATGAAGTTTAAATCACTTTTTGTGTTCATCATACTTTGGTCGATTGTTGTTTACTATCCGCTGGCACATATGGTATGGGCTACAAACGGCATCCTCGGTCTTGACGGAATCGGTGCTCTTGACTTTGCAGGAGGCGATGTTGTTCACATCAGCTCAGGTATCTCTGCACTTGTACTTTGTATTCTGCTCGGCAAACGCAGTGACTACAACAGAGCAAATTACACCAACCACAACATTCCAACCGTTGTAATCGGTGCTTCGCTTCTTATGTTTGGTTGGTTTGGCTTTAACGCAGGCTCTGCTCTTGAGGCAAACGGTCTTGCAGCACACGCATTTATGACAACAGCAGCGGCTGCGGCTGCGGCACTGCTCTCGTGGATGCTATGCGATGTTATCGTAGGCAAAAAGCCGACACTCATCGGTGCCTGCACAGGTATGGTAGCGGGTCTTGTCGGTATAACACCGGGTGCGGGTTATGTTCCGATTTGGGCAGCAATCATAATCGGGTTAACAACAAGCCCTGTTTGCTTTATTATGATTTCTTACGGCAAGAAAAAGTTTGGTTTTGACGATGCCCTCGACGCATTCAGCTGTCACGGCACAGGCGGTATCTGGGGCGGACTCCTCACAGGTGTTTTCTCAAGCTCCGCTATTAACTCGGACGCAGGCAACGGCATTGTTTACGGCGAGTTCTCACAGTTTGGTGCTCAGGCAGCAGGTATAGGCATTACAGTTGTTATTGCCGTAGTAGGAACACTCATTTGCTTTGGTATCACCAGACTTGTAACGGGTAAAATTCGTGTCAGCGAGAAAGAAGAAATCCTCGGTTTGGATATAACTCAGCACGGCGAAGTTGCTTACCCATCCTTCGGCGGTTGGGAACAATAACATCAACGCTATTTATAAACGCTACCCCCGACACAGTTCACAACGGATTGTGTCGGGGGATTAATTTTTATCAAAATAAAAAAGGTTGGCTGAAGCCGTAAACGGCAACAACCAACCTTGGTGGTTAATCAATACTTACTTGATCTTTTTAAGACTGTAACCTGTTGCAGCAAAACCACCGCAAGCAAGGATTATTGCAAGCATAGCACCCGAAGCATCGGACTCGCCTGTTTTTGGTGATGTAGTCGCAGAACCTGTTGTGGCAGTTGCCTCATCAGATGTTGCTTCATCAGATGTTGCTTCATCTTCAGTAGCATCTTCATCTTCGTCCTCGTCCTCATCAGCCTCATCATCGTAGTCTTCGTCTTCGTCTTCGTCCTCATCAACATCTTCATCAGCGTTATCAACATCTTCGCTGTCTGACTCTTCCTCAGCATCTGTTGCTTCCTGACCGTCAGTAGTATCTGCAGCGTCTGTTGCATCCTGACTGTCAGTATCCTCTGTGTTTTCAGCAGGCTCTGTTGTAGTAGTTGTTGGATCATCACCTGTTGATTCGTCAGCAGCTGCTGTAAGAGCTGTTGCACAGAAAGCACCTGCGAGCATTGCTGTAGCAATCATGAGTCCTAATGTCTTTTTAATTTTCATTTGAAACATCTCCTTAAAAGAAAGAATCACAATAAACACTTAAACTTCCCTTGTGAGCGTATTATAACACATTAAAATTAATTTGTAAAACTGAATTTTAACTAAATATAATAAAAAAACTTGTGCAATTCGACAATTGCTTGCAAATAGCAACATATAACTACTTGAATTTTAGTGAATTATCGACAACAACTTTTCCATAAATTGTCCCCGGTGTATATATTATGCAATTATGGAAATTATATTTTTTTGCAGACAAACACCACATCCGTTTCTATTTATATGCCTGTAACCCTTGCACTAAGCAAAAAACTACTGTATAATATAATCAAAACAATCAGCAAGAGGTATTTTATATGACGCTAAGAGGAAAAATAGCCGTAAAAACCGCAAAGCTTGTTGCCAAAATATGCCTCAAAATGGGCAGACAGGGTGTCACCTGGGCAGGGCTTGTTGCGAGAAAAATAGAACCGAAAATCCTTAAAATACTCTCCGACCAAGTTCGTGAGAAAGTGTACATTGTCTGCGGAACAAACGGAAAAACCACCACCAACAATATGCTCTGCACTACTTTGCAGAACCGGGGCAAAAAGGTAATCTGCAACAAAACAGGCTCAAATATGCTCAACGGCGTTGTTTCTGCCTTTGTTCTGGCTACAAATGACGACTGCACAATTGACGCAGATTATGCTTGTATTGAGATTGACGAGGTTTCTACAAAAAGGGTACTGCCAACCCTAAAGCCGGACTATATGGTTTTGACGAACATTTTCCGTGATCAGCTTGACCGCTACGGCGAAATCGACATTACTATTGATATACTCGGCAACGCAATAAAAATGGCACCGGATATGACGCTGGTTATCAACGGCGACGACCCGCTCTCGCTCTCACTTGCCGAAAAAAGCGGCAACCGCTACATCACATACGGCATAAGCGAAAAAGTTTTTGACGCTGACGAAGATGCGGAAATCCGTGAGGGCAGGTTTTGTGCAATGTGCGGAGCAAAAATGCACTACCGCTACTACCACTACAGTCAGTTGGGCGACTACGAGTGTACAAGCTGTGGTTTTAAGCGACCGAAAATTGACTATCCTGCCACAGGGATTGAATGTGGCGACCACCTCGCCTTTACTGTTGACGGCAAAAAAATCAACGCAAACTACAAAGGATTTTACAACATCTACAACATTCTTGCTGTGTACGCTGTTGCCGAAAATTCGGGTGTTGATATGGACGGCTTTCAAAATATGCTTGACCACTTCACCCCTGAAAACGGAAGAAGCGAGCATTTCAATATTAATGGAACAGACATTGAGCTTAACCTTGCCAAAAATCCGGCAGGCTTTAACCAAAACATAAATGCCGTTATGGCTGACGACAAGGACAAGGATGTTATCATTCTCATTAACGACCGTGACCAGGACGGCAACGATGTTTCGTGGCTTTGGGATGTTGACTTTGACCGTTTTGGTGAGGACAGCATTAAATCAATTACCGTCAGCGGTATAAGATGTCAGGATATGAGGTTAAGGCTGAAATATGTTGATATTCCGTCAACGCTTGAGCCAAACATCGAAACTGCCATCAGGAACAAAATTGCAGACGGAGTAAAGAATCTTTATGTGCTTGTAAACTACACAGGGCTTTACAGCACAAGAAATATACTGAAGAGAATGGAGGGCGAGCAGTAATGAAAATAACAATCGGACATCTTTTTCCAGACTTGCTCAACCTCTACGGCGACCGGGGCAACATACAGTGTATGGTAAAAAGGCTTGAGTGGCGTGGAATTGAGGCAGAAGTCAAGACTTTCAGCATAGAAGACGAGATTGATTTTTCGGCACTTGATATTGTACTGCTGGGAGGAGGGTCTGACCGTGAGCAGATGATAGTTTGCACAAGGCTTAAAGAAATTAAGAACGAGTTTAAAGCGTATGTTGAAAACGGCGGTGCGGTGCTTGCAATATGCGGCGGCTACCAACTGCTTGGCAAATACTACGAAACCGACAACGGAAAAATTGACGGACTTGACATTGTGGATATTTACACCGTTCAGGAAAAGGGCAGGCTGATTAACAACATCTTCATTCAGAGCGATTTGTTTGAAATGCCGATAGTCGGCTTTGAGAACCACGGCGGACGAACACATATAAACGCCAACAAACCGCTCGGCAAGGTTGTGTACGGCAAGGGTAACGACGGCAAAAGCGGGTTTGAGGGTGTTGTTTACAAGAATGTGATCGGCACTTATCTGCACGGACCGTTACTGCCGAAAAATCCACAGCTCTGCGACTGGCTGCTGAGCAAAGCAATCGAGCGTAAATACGGCAAAGAGAACGCAAACCTCTCCCCTCTGCCTGATAAAGAAGAAAACGAGGCAAACAAATATATTGTTGACAGGTACTCCGACAAAGTAGAAAACTTTAAGGAACGCATCAGAAAGCTAATATAATTTTGGACTGATTCAACGGCTGTTGTAAACAATACAATTTGCAACAGCCGAAAACTAAAAAAATTTAAAAAAAGTATTGACATTTCTGAAAACTGTGATATAATAATATCTGTTCTGAGAGATACGGAGCAAATTAAATATCGCAGGGTAGAGCAGTTCGGTAGCTCGTCGGGCTCATAACCCGGAGGTCGTCGGTTCAAATCCGGCCCCTGCATCCAGTTTGAGTGTTCATAACTATTTGGTTATGAACACTTTTTTATATAAAAATTTGAGCCTTTGTTCTATGATTGCTAAAGTATAAGGCAAAATCTACTTGACATAATTGTTATTTAAAAATATAATAATAGTATCAAACGATGATTGCTCGTTTTATTGGTGCTCACCGCCACAAAGTGCAGACTTAGCTATCGGTGCTCACCGCCGCAAAGTGCAGACTTAGCTATTAGTGCTCACCACTATAAAGTGCAGACTACAGCAATCACAGGAGGAAGGAGAGCCATCTTCTTCCTCTTTTTGTTAAGGAGTATGGTATGATTATTGAGCCTAATACTAAAACCGATTTTTACTATGTTGACGGGGACTATATAGAATATTTAAAGCAAGCCGAAACAAAGTCACGCGGTTTTACATGTGTGCCGAATGTTCACTATTGGAATACTGATAAATTTGTTTTCGGTGCGGTTTTACTAATAAATGATATTCAGTATTTTGTACCTGTAACCTCATACTCAAAACCGCAACAGGACTTACTTTTGCTTAGAGATAAAAAGGATAATAAGGTGCTTGGCTCTATACGATTTAATTATATGATTCCTGTTCCTTCCAAATGTTTACATAAGCTGAATATCGCTGATTTGCCAACCGTGCAAAGTAGGGCACACGCAAGTAAAGAGTTAGCTTTTTGCAGGAGAAACAGAGATAGAATATACAAAACCGCAAAAAGTACATATTTTCGCGTGTTGAGCCACAAATATCCGGAATTAACTAAACACAGTTGCGATTTCCAACTGCTGGAAAAGGCATATATCGATTATATCTAAATCCGCTATGAACACTTTTTTATATAAAAATTTGAGCCTTTGCTCTATGATTGCTAAAGTATAAGGCAAAATAATAATTGAATTAAATATAAATATGTGTTAAAATAATAATGTGAGGTGTCTATAATGATGTATCCTTATTTAACGCTTGACGATGAAACAGAGATTGTTCATTCGGAAATGCTCGATAACAAATATGTAAAATTATATATAGAAAAACCCGACGAAAAAGACGGCTTTCATTATGCCAGTTGTTATTTGCCAACATATGAATGGAACGATATTTTTGGATTTACAGAAGAAGAAATAAAAAAATATCAAGCTATCATTGAAAATAACGCTCACCTAATTATGGAGCTATCGCAAAACGGAGGGTTTGACAATGCCTCAGGTTTTTAAAATAGGCTCTTACTGGGTTTACTTCTGGGCAAATGAAAATATGCCTTTGGAACCTGTTCATGTACATATTTCAAAAGGAAAACCTGTCCCGAACGCAACTAAATTTTGGATAACAAAATCGGGAAAGTGTTTGCTTGCCAATAATAATTCAAATTATAACAACAAAACCCTTAATTATCTTAGTAAAGCGATTGAAGCAAATAACAGTATTGTAATCGAGAAATGGCTTGATTTTTTCGGAGAAATAACATATTATTGCTAATATCCCCCTCCGCTGACACTTTCAGCGGAGGATTTTTATGCCTAGTTATTATTATCACAAGTTTGCCCATATATAAGGGATTTATTAACAATTAAGTGTAGGTTTGTCAATGATTAGTTACACATTAAGAAAAAACAACTTCGCCGGTATCAAGGAAGTGTTTAAGGAACTCTCTCGGAGACTT
>JAFTGC010000036.1 GCA_017458105.1 Ruminococcus sp.
AATATTTGGACTTAATGTAAGATTGATATGAAGAGCCCAATGCCTTAATAGGGCACGTTGGGTTCTGTGAGGGGCGTAGACGAAACCTCACATTTGAAATATAAAATAAAGAGGTGAAGTCGAGACGTCTACTCGACATAAAATGGAAAATAAAATATTAAGACTTTTTGTATTTATAATATTTGCAATTCTGTTTTTATTTTTCACAGGTCCTATATTTACACACATAATTAATATCGGTAACTGCTTTGGAGCGATGATGAGCCTATATATTATGTCAAGGTGCCTGTTCCGTGACTTTTTTCAAAATTTAAAAATTAAATTTTTGAAAAAACAATCCACCAAAATAATCTGGAGAATTTGCCAAACAGGTTTTGCACTATTTATAATATACGCATTAATTATTTCTTCGGCAATGATTTACTTCTCAAGCATACCTCCCGAAAAAGGAGCAACCTCAATCACTTTAGGGGCAAAGGTTCATCATAACGGCTCGCCAAGCAAAGCAATTGACGACAGAACAAAAACCTGTTACCACTATTTAAAAGCCAACCCTACAACATTAGCAATTTTATCAGGCGGTCAGGGAAGTGACGAAGGTGTGAGCGAAGCGGATTATATGTACAATACTCTTTTAAAAAAGGGAATCAATCCAGACAGATTGATAAAAGAGGACAAGTCCACCACAACAGAGGAAAATATCCGTAATTCATACAAACTTATAAAAGAAAACGACCTAAGCGAAAATATCGCCATTACAACTGACAGCTATCATCAGCTCCGAGCAAGAATTATAGCCAAAAAACAGGACATAAAAGGCAGTATCGGAGCCGTCAATGCAAAAACATATTTGTGGATTTATCCTACATACTTTGTCAGGGAATGGTTTGCAATACCGTACGAAATCATAAAATAAAGGTGATAGAATGAAAAAACTAATTTCTTTAATAATAGCAGTCACTGTGCTAGCTATGTCAGCTTTGCACGGTTTTTCTGCAACATCTGCAGAAAAGGAAAAATTACTTCTTCTGGGAGATTCCATTGCCTACGGCTACGGTTTAACCAGTGATAACGAAAAATATGGTAATATAATTGCCAATGACTACAATTTTGAGCTTATAAATGACGCTGTTGTCGGTGACGCAACCTCTGATCTTCTAAAATTAATTAAAACCAACACAGCCGTGCAAAACGATATTCAAAGTGCACAAACTATTGTAATTTCAATCGGAGGCAATGACTTTCTCGGTTTGCGTAAAAATGCGACTTTAACGGATTTAACTGACATAATTTCAAAAGGCGAAAAAAGTACAGTTCTTGTAAATATGCTGAAAAATGTCAAAACAAATCTGGCAGAAATTCATAAAAAACTTCGTGAGTTAAACGGTGCCGCAAAGATAATACTTCAAACAGTTTACAATCCGTTTCAAGGACGCTCTGATACATTCACAAATATGCTTTGCGACATCGTTAATTTAATTCGCAAAGACTTCACCAAATATTATTTTGATGAAGTCAAAGACGATGAAGATATGGTTATTGCGGATATTGAAAGTCTTTTCAGAAACTATTATACCGACAAAAATTACAACGGAACAGAGATTGTGCAATCCGACTATGTTCATCCTACCGCAAAAGGTCACCAAATGATAGCCGACGAAATTGAACCTGCAATTGACCTTGTACACAGAGCCAGATGGACAACACTCAGTCGCTCGGCAAATTGTTTGATCCGACTTACCAAACAAATCAATGAAAACTCCGACACAGAAGTTACCAACCCAACAGAATAGTAAAAACGGGGCTGTATCAACAAAGATACAGCTCCGTTTTTACTCAACAAAACAAACTAATTGCATAAATTAAAACAAAATGTAACGGATAAAACAAGTAAACAAAATACTTCATATGTAGTTTACCCTTTTTACCGTTATACAGGCTTAACGGTATAAGTGCCATAAAACACCAATATTGGTGATTTTTATAGATAAAGCACAACCACATCATAAAAAAACAGGCAAAAATCAACTTTTTGTATTTCTGTTCAGGAATATAAAAAGCTAATGGCATAAGCACCCCCGGAAAACGGTAGTCAATCTTGTAACGGTAACTAACAACCAACTCAGGAACAACCTCGCAAATCAGCATAACCAAAACCAAAGCAGTAAAAAATGCAGTCCAATACATAGAATTATAATTATCCTTTGCGTACTGAAAAAGGTAAATCAGTAAAATTGACATACTGAAAGTCAGCAGAGTATTGAGTGTTTCACCATCATAAAAAATTTCAAAAAAAATTTGACAAATAACCGCAAGTATGAAAATTCGCAAAAAATAGTTCAGCTTATTTCTTGTATATCGACACCCCTCAGCTATCATAAATGCAAAAAGCGGAAAAGACAACCGCCCAATAATCCTGAAAATCTTCATGTTATCAAATATGATAAAACCGATATGGTCAATTACCATTGTAAACATCGCAATAATTTTTATCGCATTAGAATTCAACCTGATTTTTTCTATAGTAGAACGCAGTATCATGCCTTGATAATATCCTCAGCGGTTATCGGGATAACTTTCTGCAGGTCATCAAAACTCAGGCTAACTTGATGTCCCACCTTTCCGGCCGAAAAGTAAAGTTTTCCACAGCCAACGGCAGTTTTGTGGATAAAAGTTTTAAACTGCTTTTTCATACCGATAGGTGAACAGCCTCCGTGAATGTAACCTGTCAGCGGAAGAAGTTCCTTCTGACGGAGCATTTCCACGGATTTTTCTCCTGCACACTTTGCGGCTTTTTTCAAGTCAAGTTCTTCGGCAGCCGGCACCATAAAAACATAATGTTCTCTGCTTTTACCAACAGTAACAAGTGTTTTAAAAAGACAACCCACGCCAATTTTCAATTCGTTTGCAACCTCAACAGCATTCAGTTTAGAATTATCATATTCAAAATATTCATACTCAACCTTTGCTCTGTCAAGTATTCGCATAACATTTGTTTTGTCATGTTTTTTGCCCATATCACACCTGCTTCATCGCATTATAAGCCACTTCAACCGCCTCATCACTAATGTTGCAGTGCAAAGAATATATGTCAACATTGCTCAGTACCCTGTCAAGCAAATCAAATAGCTTTATTGTCTTTGACTTTTCGCTAATACGCAATGTCTGGTTCATAATTACGGTTAAAGCCTCTTTAGTCGATATTTTTTTAATCGAGTTGACCTCACCACGGTGAATACAGCAAATTCCGCCCAACGGAACAAGTATATTAGCGGAAATATCGTGCTTACCCGAAAACGGATTTCCGCAAGCATAAATTTTGTCATCAATTATGCGAATAACAGGTTTGTCATCGTTAATCATAACCGCTCTGTCTTTAAAATGCTTCATCCATAACTGACTGTGTGTGGACTTACCCACACCGCTGTCAGCAGTAAAAAGGTATGCTCTGCCGTCAACGGCAATTGCCGAAGAGTGCAGAAAAAACCCGTCAAAATCAAGTATATTATCAAACAGAGCCATAGCATAAAGGCAATGCTCCGCAAGACTGCGATTGGTGTATGGATAAAGCTTTATGTACTCATCAATCCCATGCTCTGTAATATTCATTTCAAAATCGGGAATAACACTTTGATCTTTTGCAATGTATTTTTCTGCACGAGATACGGTTTGTTCGTACTTAGGTTCAAATTTAATATTTAGTCCGCAAATGTTGTAAATCATAGTTACTTCCTGTAATAAATCAGCAAAATTGCCCTACCGCTGTTTACCTTTATTGAAGCATTATCGCTGTTAAAAACATTGCTTATTCCTCTGGAAACATTGTAAGTAAGCGTAAAACTGTCCAACGGATACTCCGCACCCTCATAAGTAACATTTACATCTTCACAACCATAAGGGAAAACCGAAAAAGTAAGTCCCTTTTTGCCCGACATATCGTAAGTTCCCTCGTTAAGAATCCTGATTTCTTCACCGTTATTTCGAGCCACTCCGTTGTAGTGATATTCCGACAAAAAAGCGAGAATTGCAATATTGGCAAATGTGTGGTCAGTACGCCCGCCGATTGAGCCAAGCAACAAAAAGTTTCTGTAACCACGGCGAATACACTCCATTACACAGTGTTCGGTGTCGGTATCATCCTTGCGGTTGTTAAGTTTAACAACCTCTATATCCTTCGGCAATTCATCTCTAAGCGAATCAAAGTCACCTATAATCAAATCCGGCACAACACCTGCCTGTTTAGCATATGAATATCCCGAATCGGCACAAACAATAAAATCCCCGTCGGTGCAAAGTTCCTTTATTTCATCAACATTAGTGTCGGGTGAGCCCGAAATAATAACGCATCTCATTTTTTAAATTGCCACTCCTTAAAATTTTTTACCTCATCATACATATCACAATAGCTTTTATGCCTTGTTTTGGCAATTGTGCCGTCGCGAACTTTTTCAATAACCGCACAGCCCTTTTCGCAGGTGTGACTGCAAGAGTTAAAACGGCAGCCGTTTATATAATCAGCAAACTCAGGAAAGCTGTATTGCAACTCTGTTTTGTCTGTCATACCAAACTTTTCCATATTAACAGTTGAAAAACCGGGAGTATCAGCAACATAACAGCCGTCAACCTTAATTAATTCAACTGCACGGGTAGTGTGCCTGCCTCTGCCAAGCTTTTCACTGATTTCACCTGTTGCAAGCTCTAAACCCGGAAACAACGCATTGAGCAAAGTTGACTTTCCTACACCGCTGTTGCCGGTAAAAGCAGTAGTTTTGCCCTCAAGCATTCCTTTAACTTCATCAAGACCGACTCCGTCAACATAAGATGTCAAAACAGTACGAATTGCACTTTTTTCGTAAATATCATGTATTTCACTGCCGTCACTCAGGTCAGACTTAGTGATAACTATGACAGGCTCAATATTATTATATACAGCGTAAGCGGTCATTTTGTCTATAACTGAAAAATTCGGCAACGGCGAAACAGTGCTGCAAACAATCATCAGCAAATCAATATTTGCAACAGGCGGCCGTATCAGAGAGTTCTTTCTCTCAGCAATTTTTTCAATAAGATTGTACCCACTCTGCGGAATTTTAATAGTGACAAAATCACCAACAAGAGGTGTGTTGCTTTTATTGCGAAACACGCCTCTTGCTTTACATTCAAATATTTCATCAGCGGCTTCTACATAGTAGAAACCGCCAATGCCCTTTATAATCCGTCCCTCTAATCTTCTGTCTTCCATAGTTTATACACTTTATTGATTGTTGTCATTTTCATTCACTACAGGAGCAGTTGTTGCTACAGGGTCCGTTGCAACAGGTGCCTCGGTTACAGGCTCTGTTTCATTTGTCTGACCGTCGGTAGGATTGTAATAATCCGTAGTGTCCGTAGGAACTACAGCGTTAGGGTCTTCGGTTGTAACAACATCTGTTGTTGGTTCAGTTGCCGTTGTAGGCATTACATAATCGTGGTAAATAGGAGTACCTACTGACTCATTCTGGAAGTTGATTGTCAACTCCTGATAAAGCTGACCGTTAAGGTATATCTTAACATCGGTTGCTTCGCCTGCACCTGTTAGTGTAAATTTAAACGCTTTTTGCTCAGAAGGAACAACCGTAGTAGTTAGATAAACATCACCATCGACCGTTACTTGGAATGAAACACCGTTTGTTTCTTCGGCAGGAAGCTGAACAGTTATGTCAACAGATTTGTTGTCCTTTTTACCTCCTGATAGAATCAGTTTAACAGTATAATTTTTCTTAACCTTACCGCCCTGAAGAGGATTCTGACGAATAACTGTGTCCTTCTCTTCATAGCTGTTATTATCATACTCAAACTCATACTGGAGATTTTTTTCGGTAAGAATTTCCGCAGCTTCGCTTAGCGGTTTACCCGTAACATCCGGCACTGTTACCTTGCTTTCAACAGTACCCTTAGAAACATATACATAAACGGTTGAACCTATTGTAGACTTAGTACCCGGGCTTGGGAACTCAGACGAAACATAACCCGGATTTACATCAGCACTTCTAATGTAAACAACTTCAGGGTTAAGGTTACGGCTCTCAAGCTGTTTAACAGCATCCTCCTCAGTAGTGTTTATAAGGTGAGGAACAGTAATTTCAGACTCCTGACCGTTTACAGTCAGCTCAATTGTTGCACCCTGTTTAACCATTTTTGAGTCAGGCTCAGGCTTCTGAGCAAGAATTACTCCGTCCTCTTTTGAGGAATCATAGTCAAAATCTATCTCATAATTAAAATCATACTCGTTGTCCTGCTGAACATCAACAATGTTTTTGCCAACAAAGTCAGGCACACTTATGTCGGTTGCACCACCGCTTATAGCCTTATATCCAAAGTAGATACCAAAACCAACAACAGCAATCAGCAAGGCAATAAGCACACCTTTTGTGATTGCCTGTCCCTTGGTGCGTTCCTTCTTCTCTGCTTTGTCATCCGTTTCATTAGGCTCCGGCTTTTTCTTTTCAGGTGTAGGTTTTGGCTTAGGAACCGGCTTTTGGTCAATTGTTTCAACATATTTTGTCGGTTCGTCAGCCTTAGGAGTTTTGTATCCAAAAGTAATTTTAGGATTCAAACGGAATCTGTCTATATCGTCAAGCATAGCCTGAGCAGAGCTGTAACGAGCTTTTGGGTCTTTTTGCATTGCCTTAAGGGTTATTTCCTGCAAACCAATCGGAAGTTCAGGATTAAGCTCACGAGGGAGCTTAGGCGTTGACTGCAACTGCATAAGAGCAACAGAAACAGCGTTGTCAGCAACGAAAGGAAGCTTTCCTGTAAGCATTTCGTACATCATTACACCAACAGAGTAAATATCCGTCTTGCCGTCGGTGTTACCGCCCTTAGCCTGCTCCGGAGCAATGTAATGCACCGAACCTATGGCCTGTTCTGTCATAGTTCTTGTTGCGGAGTTAAAGTTTCTTGCAATACCAAAGTCGGTCACTTTGATAGTACCGTCCTGCAAAAGCATAATATTCTGCGGTTTTATATCACGGTGTACAATGCCCTTTTCGTGAGCGTGTTGAAGTGCACGCAAAATCTGAGTGGTAAGGTGCAAAGCCTCTTTCCACTTGATAACCTTCTGCTGAGCAATGTATTCCTTCAGAGTGATACCGTCAATATACTCCATAACGATATACTGTATAACATCACCAAACGAAACATCATACACTCTTACAATATTCGGGTGAGAAAGAACCGCAATAGACTTACTTTCGTTTTTAAAACGACGGATAAAATCCGCATTGTCAAGGAACTCGTCCTTGAGTATTTTAATTGCAACCTCTCTGTCATCAATCGTGTCATAACAGCGATACACATTAGCCATTCCGCCAACGCCGATAAGCTCGTGTATCTCATATCTGCCGTCAAGCTTTTTGCCTGTATATTTATCCAAGACTTTTCCTCCTAGTAAATAGTAACAACGGTAATGTTGTCCGTACCGCCGCCTCTTTTGGCTTTGTCAATCAGCTTTTTCACAAGGGCGTCGCCCCGTGTAAAATCCACTATATCTATTATATCATTACGGTCAACGCAATTTGTCAATCCGTCTGAACAAATCAAAATCACATCGCCTTGATTGAATTCGGTTTCAATATAATCCACTTCAACACTTGGGCGAATACCGATTGCACGGGTAATGAAGTTTTTGTTTGGGTGGTTGTCCGCCTCAAACTGA
The DNA here is from genome assembly GCA_017458105.1 of Ruminococcus sp. Classification (GTDB taxonomy): domain Bacteria; phylum Bacillota; class Clostridia; order Oscillospirales; family Acutalibacteraceae; genus Ruminococcoides. The sequence continues at coordinate 7,697 of JAFTGC010000036.1, forward strand.
GTTAGTTCTCCCCTACGCACCATTTCCTGCACAAGCGAATGATCCTCTGTCATCAGCTCGGCATTGCCGTCGGTAATTTTATAGGTGCGTGAATCACCCACATGAACAATATGAACCTTGTTGTTGCGTATAAACACAAGTTCGCATGTTGTACCCATTCCGGTTAGTTCAATGTTATTTTTTGCAATGTTATAGACCTCAAGGTTAGCTCCTACAACGACATTTGTCAACAGAGCCACAAGCTCATCATGAGTAAAATCGTTGGTATATATGTTGTTAATCTCTCTGGCTATGTATTCCGACGCAGTTGTCGAAGCAGTGTGGCCGCCGTTTGCACCACCCATTCCGTCACATACAACCGCCCATACGCAGTCGTCGGAAAACTTGCCCGAAAGGCAATAATCCTGATTGTCGTTTCTGATAAGACCTCGGTCAGTTTTACTGAATATTTCCAAGACTATCCCTATCTTTCTGAATTTGTTTCAAATTATATAACTACTCTATTCCGCCTTTAATACGGAATTAGGAATTTTTCTTACTTTTGTATCATCAGCTTTATTTTCTTCTCTATATTTACCCTTAAGCTGACCGCAGCTAGCGTCAATATCACTGCCAAGTGTACGCCGCACCGTTGCGGTAATTCCGTACTTTGCTAAATTTTCGGTAAATTTTCTCAGCCTGTCCCCATTACTTTTTCTGTAAGATGTACCCTTTACCGAGTTTACGGGAATCAGGTTCACATGGCAAAGCATACCCTGTATAAGCCTGCCCAATTTATTAGCACACTCATCGGTATCATTAACACCGTCAATCATAGCGTATTCAAAGCTTACTCTGCGTGAGGTTTTTTTTATGTAATACCTTACAGCAGCCATCAACTCTTCTATATTATAAGCCTTGTTAATCGGCATAGTGCGACTGCGTATTTCATCATCAGGAGCATGAAGAGAAATCGACAGCGTAAGCTGAAAACCCATATCAGCCAATTTGTAAATATTCGGTACAACACCGCAGGTTGAAAGCGTAATGTGACGACCGCCTATATTCAGCCCGTTTTTCATAGAAACCAGTTGCAAAAACTTTACAACATTACTGAAATTATCCAACGGTTCGCCCATACCCATAAGCACAACATTTGAAATTCTGACACCAAGGTCACGCTGAGCCGTCTCAATCTGAGCAAGCATTTCTCCCGATGTCAGCACCCTTGTCAAACCCTGTTGACCCGTTGCACAAAAAGTACAGCCCATACGGCACCCTACCTGCGTAGAAATACAAATTGTGTATCCGTGATGGTACTTCATTACCACGGATTCCACACATTCTCCATCATTAAAAGAAAATAGGTACTTAACTGTTTTATCATATCGTGAAATTAATTTTTTTTCAATAGTTGCAACAGAAATGTAACAATACTGAGGTAACTTAGTAATTAAATTTGCAGGAAGGTTACGCATATCTTCAAACGAACATACCCCCTTGCCGAGCCAGTCGGCAATCTGCTTTGCACGGAACTTCGGCTGTCCGAGATTTTGTATAAATTCTTCAATTTCAGGTATTGTCAAGGACTTAATGTCTATCATAAAATTTACCTCTTGATTATCGCATTTTTATCTCAGACGCTCTAATTAACCCTTTTCAGCACGGCAAAGTAAAATCCGTCACTGTCATTCGTCTGCGGGAACAATGTACACTCGTATGATTTTTCTTCTATGGTTCTGTAAACATTATCCGGAAGAACCAGCTCTTTGCCCACAAATCCGTTGTTTTCATTCAAAAATTTCTCAACAATATGTCCGTTCTCGTCAGGGTTCAAAGTGCAGGTTGAGTACATCAATCTGCCGCCTTTTTTTAAAAGTTTTGAAGCAGCTGTCAAAATCTCATATTGAATTTCTTTTAAAGAATTATCAAATATATTTTCCTTGTATCTAATTTCAGGTTTTCGCCTCATAAGACCCAATCCGGAACAAGGAACATCACAAATCACAACATCGACAACCTCATCCTCAAAGCCTGCCAATGCGTTATGAACCTCTGCTTTTACAATACCCAGTCCAAGACGCTTAGCAGCTTCTTCAATAAGCCCCACACGGTGAGGATAAAGGTCAAAACCCCTGACTACACCGTGGTTTTTCATCAGCAGTGCCGAAGCAAAAGCCTTACCTCCCGGTGCAGAACACACATCATAAAGTACCTCCCCCGACTTCGGGCAAAGCGTTGTAACCGCTATGTTGGAGGATAAATCCTGTATATAAAACTCACCTTTTTTAAAACTTTCCAGTTGTTCAACAGCCCCTGTACGGCTTAGTTTAAGCATAGTAGGAAGCACCGTCGGCTCAGTCACCACACCCTCTAAATGCAAATTTTCAGCAAGGCACTCAACTGCAGTCTTTTCCGTGTTCACTCTGGCATATAAAGGTGGTCTGCCGTCAAGCTTCTTTAGCATATCAACAACCACTTTTTCTCCGTACTCAGTAAGCCACATTTTTATTATGTCAATCGGTACAGAATACTGCACAGAAAATCGTTCTTCTTTAATTTTTATATTATTAAAGTTCAGGCATTTGTCATCACCTGCAATTCCACGGAGAACAGCGTTTACAAAACCCACAGATCTAAACAACTTCAGCTTTTTTACGAGTTTTACACTCTCATTAACAGCTGCATTGTCAGGTACTTTATCCATAAAAAGCAGTTGATACGCACCCATACGCAGTACAATAAGGGTTTTCGGCTCAATTTTTTTCAGCCTGAGAGTAGAGTGTCGGCGAATAACATAATCGAGGGTAATGCGTTTTTCCAATACACCGTAGATTATAGCTGAAGCAAACGCCGAATCAAGCCCCTTTAACCCCTGTTCACATAAAGCTTTATTTACCACTATAGAGCTGTATCCCTCGTCCTCTTGAATTTTATATAAAACATCAAAGGCAACCTTTCTGGGCATACTCATCTTCTGTTACTCCTGCCATTGGCAATTATAATCAACCTCAAAAGCTGTAAAATAGAAGTAGCCGCTGCTGCAACATATGTCATAGCCGCCGCTTGCAACACTTTTTTTGCACCATTATATTCTTCATTATACAATAAATTGGTTTCTCTTATGCACTGAAGGGCTCGTTTTGACGCATCAAATTCAACAGGAAGAGTGACAATTGTAAACAGCACGGAAGCTGAATATAGTATTATACCTGCCCATAAAAACGAACCCAGGGTTGTCGGCAGCAGTAAGCCGATAAAGAACAAAATCCAGCCAAATGTAGAACCCGCCTTTGCCGCCGGAATAATAGCACCTCGGATTTTATTTGGTACATAACCTTGTGCGTGCTGAACAGCATGCCCAGCCTCGTGGCACGCAACACCTATTGCCGCCACACTCGACACATTGTAAACACTCTGCGATAACCTTATAACATTAGTTCTAGGATTAAAATGGTCGGTCAAATTACCGGAAACCGCTTCAATCCTCACACCTGAAACTCCGTAATAATTCAACACATACTGAGCCGCCTGGGCTCCGGTAATACCTCTGGTGTTTGGAACATTACTGTATTTGCTGAAATTTGTTTTCACCTTTGCCTGAGCAAACAGTGACAACACCAAACACGGTAGCATAAACAAAATGTAAGTCCAATCTACGCCGTACAAATATCTCAAAACTCTCATTCCTTTGCAGTAAAAAATATATTTTTCATCGACAAATATTGACAAAATAGAAAAATATGTTATAATATAAGTGTTGTGCAAATAAAATGGTATTTAAATTGCACATTGATTACGACAATACGATAAAATTTTTTCATAAAACAGCCACTATACCTTTGTGTGTAGTGGCACTCCTTCTTTTATAATATAAAAACAGTATTGTCAAATCTCACTACTGCTTAGTATAACATATTTATTCAGTTTTTTCCACTGTTATATTTATAAATTTTCAACAAAATCTTAAGTGCATTAAAAAATTTCGCAAATTGCAATAGCAAGTTGAAACAATTTTTTAGTCTGTAGTAGATTGCCGCGAGTTTTTCGAGGAAGGAGCGTAGCGACGAGCGAGGAAAACTCGCGGCGGCTCGGCTCATGCTGCCCTGTAAATTCTATTAAGT
>JAFTGC010000037.1 GCA_017458105.1 Ruminococcus sp.
TGCTCTTAATTCAATTAAACTCTTCAAATCTGACACTGGTTCTCGTAAAGCTATTTCTAAAATAATGCTCGATTGTCTGCTCAATCCTTCCGATATCACAAAAGTCATTAATTCTACTGTTTCTCAAAATTGATTTCCGTGGTGACTAATAATCAAATCTTTTGATAATTTTTATAAAAATATCTTGTATTCTTTCCATCTCTCCATTTAAATAAAGATAACCAAACAACGCTTCGAGTCCGGTAGCACTGTGATAATCAGCAACTGTAGCATTTTTAGGAGTGGATTTTGGAGAAGCGTTTCTTCCTCTTTTATAAACAGAAAGCTCCTTTTCAGTTAGTTCACTCAAAAGCTGTGAGGCAAACTGTGACTGACTTTTGCAATTTACAAGGCTGACTTTAATTTTATTAAGCTCACCCACAGGGCGATTACCCTGATCAACCAAATACTGACGGACGAGCAAATCATAAACACCGTCACCTACAAAAGCAAGCGTCAAAGGTGAAAGTGATGACGGATTGCTTTTTTCATCAAGTAATTTACTCATTATTCAATAAACTCAAATTCAAGGTCATAAATTGAAACAGTATCTCCCTCGTCGATTCCTGCATTTCGCAAAGCATCTATCACGCCTGCGTTATCAAGAACGCGTTGAAAATAGTTTACACTCTCATAATCATCAAAATTGACAGAATTCATAACCTTTAAGAGCCATTCTCCTTCTACAAAATACACACCGTCGTTCTCTGTTATTTTTACTTCGTGACGGTTTACCTCTTCAGCAGGTATAACCGGTGCAGGTTCAGGCTCGTACTCACGGATTGGAGGCAGTTTACTGAGTGTTTCGAGTGTTTTATTAAGGAGTTCATCAACACCATAGTGGATTTCTGCCATTATAGGAAAGAAGTCATAGCCTTGTTCCTCAACAAATTTACGGAAATCTTCAATCTGTTCATCGGTCGCCATATCACATTTGTTGCCTGCAACGAGCATTTTACGCTCGGCAAGCTCAGGATTAAACTTTCTTAGCTCTTCGTTTATTGTAACAAAATCCTCTTTAGGATCTCTGCCTTCGCTTCCGCTTACATCAACTATGTGAATAAGCATACGGCACCTTTCAACATGTCTTAGAAACTGATGCCCAAGTCCTGTTCCTTGCCATGCACCTTCAATAAGGCCGGGAATGTCTGCCATAACAAAGCTATTGCCCTCACCCATTGAAACTACACCCAAAACCGGAGTTATTGTTGTAAAGTGATAATTTGCGATTTCGGGTTTTGCCTGACTTACTACTGAAACAAGCGTGCTTTTGCCGACATTTGGAAAACCCAAAAGACCTACATCAGCAAGAAGTTTAAGTTCAAGAACAACCTCAAACTCTTCACCGGGCATACCGGGCTTTGCAAAACGCGGAGTTTGCCTTGTTGGAGTGGCAAAGTGTGAGTTACCCCATCCGCCTTTACCGCCACGGGCTACAAGAACAGGTTCTTTGCCTGAAACATCTGCCAGGATTCTGCCTGTTTCAGCATCTTTTACAACAGTACCGATTGGCACATTAATTATTAAATTTTCTGCTTTTTTGCCGAAACGTCTGTCGCCTCTGCCGTTTTCTCCGCTTGGGGCAGCATACTTTCTTTTATATCTGAAATCAGCAAGTGTTGAAATATTGCTGTCAGCCTGAAAAAGTATATCGCCGCCTTTGCCACCGTCACCGCCGTCGGGTCCGCCCGATGCAACATACTTTTCTCTATGGAAAGATACTGCACCGTCGCCGCCTTTACCTGCCTTGATTTTAATTTTTGCTATATCTACAAACATAGTAATACCTTAATCTTTAAAGAGTGGCTCTATTTCATCCACTATTTTTTTGTCTATCTTATACTTTTTACTTTTATGCTTAATACCTGTTGTGGTGATAAAAAGAATTGCCGCTATAACAATAAATATTATTCCGGAAACAGGTTTTCCATATATCAAAAAAACAGAACCAACAACAACCATTGCTGTCACTAAAACCGCTACCATAACCTTGAAGCCGAGGCTCTTTGAACCTTCTTCACCGCCAATTAAATCATTGACAAAATTAACCCCGGATACCGTTGGGTTATTGTTCATTATTTTTTGTTCACCTTTGTTTACATTTATTTTTGACATAGCGAAACCTCCTGATTCTATGTCACTAACAGAAAAGGGCGGTTGAAACCGCCCTTGTGTTAATCAAATCACTGCTCTACAGGATAAACGCTTGCACGCTTTCTATCTCTGCCAACTCTTTCAAAACGAACTACGCCGTTGATCTTTGAGAAGAGTGTATCGTCAGAACCGATACCTACATTCTCGCCAGGGTGAATGTGTGTACCTCTCTGTCTTACAAGAATATTGCCTGCGAGCACAAACTGACCGTCTGCACGCTTAACACCAAGACGCTTTGACTCACTGTCTCTGCCGTTCTTAGTTGAACCCATACCTTTTTTATGAGCAAATAACTGAATATTAACCTTAAGCATTTTTTACCTCCGAATTGTTAGTTTAATGTAGTCCCCATACTGTTCAGCCAAATTTTCTATGTGAAGTTTAAAACCTTTTAATATACTTTCGGCATCTTGGGCATCTTTACTGTTTAGTTGAATCTGCATAACTGCATCTGCTTCATTAAGTAAAACCGGCTTAATCATCAGAACATCGGTAATTGTGTTTACCGTCATATATGTAGCCGAACTGATTGCGGCACATACTATGTCCTCACCTTGCTGTGCATAATCTGAATGACCATTCAGCGAAAAGCCTGTTAAAATATCATCATCAGTAAAGAAAACAATTTCCGTCATTAGTTGATCTTATCAATGGAAACCTTTGTATATGGCTGTCTGTGACCCTTTTTTCTCTTCTCGCCTCTTTTTGGCTTGTAAGTAAATACAGTAATCTTCTTACCCTTACCGTTCTTAACAACAGTTGCTGTTACTGTTTTACCCTCTGTGAAGTCGAGAGTACCGTTCTCGTCACCGATTGCGATTACAGGAATTTCTACTTTGTCATTTTCATTGACAGCAAGCTTTTCAATAAAGAGTTCCTCGCCCTCTGTTACCTTATACTGCTTACCGCCTGTTGCAATAATTGCGTACATTTTAGTACCATCCTTTTATTAAAACTCGCTACTGTCAGGCGTGGTTATTTGACTTGCATCAATCACCATCTTTTCTGCCTACAATATGCGGCTATCATACTATATCACAATATCTTGTGTTTGTCAAGACTTGTACAGTTGTTTTTCAGCAATTATTCTGAATTTTACAAGCCTTTAGTGTATTCTTCATAAGCATTGCTATTGTCATTGGACCTACGCCGCCCGGAACAGGGGTTATTGCCGAGCATTTTTCCTTTACATTTTCAAAATCGACATCACCGCAAAGTTTGCCATTTTCATCCCTATTCATACCAACATCAATTACAACGGCTCCGTCTTTTACCATATCCGCTGTAACAAACTTGGCTTTACCTATTGCTGCTACCAAAATATCTGCCTGTGCTGTTACTTCTTTAAGATTTTTTGTACGGCTGTGTGTTACGGTAACTGTACCGTTTTCGTGCAACAAAAGCATTGCCATTGGTTTACCTACTATATTACTTCTTCCGATTACTACACAGTTCTTGCCTTCAACAGTAATGTTATAGCTGTGGAGCATTTCAATAACACCTGCAGGTGTGCAAGGCAGAAAATCGTAGTCGCCTATCATAATTTTACCAACATTCACTGCGTGAAAAGCATCAACATCCTTTAAAGGTGAAATCGCTTCAATTACCGCCTTTTCATCAAGTCCGTTTGGAAGCGGAAGCTGACAGAGTATGCCGTTGATTTCTTTATCATTATTGAGTTGACTTACTAAATCAAGAAGTTCCTGTTGAGTGGTTGTTGCCGCAAGAGCATACTCTCTTGACAGAAAACCAACTGCTTCACAGGCTTTTTTCTTGTTATTGACATAAACCCGTGATGCAGGGTCATCGCCCACAATTATTACCGCAAGCCCCGGTTTTACTCTTTTTTTTAAAAGCTCCGCTGTTTTAAGGCGAACCTTTTCTTTAACTTCTGCTGATACCTTTTTTCCGTCAATAATAGTTGCCATATTTTGCCTCTCTCTTTTTTATGAATATTAGTTTTTGACACTTTCAACATTTAGTGAATTTTTTTCTTTATTTTTGTTACTGAAATTCTTGTTATTTCTGAACACAATCAGCAAAATAATTCCTGTTAAGAAGATTGCCGCAGAAAGCACCTGACTGACTCTAGGTGTATAGCCGAATATGCCAAACGGTAAATACAAACTGTCTGTTCTAAGACCTTCAACCAACATTCTTTCAAATCCGTACCAAACCATATAACAAAGGAAAATCTGTCCTTTAAAATTATACCAATGCTTACTTATTATATGAAGCACCAATACACCAAGCAAGCACCAGATTGATTCATAAAGAAAACACGGATGTACACCTACATTACCCGTATTTTCGCTGACCATTCTCCACGGCAGGTCGGTTTCTGTACCAAAGGCTTCCTGATTGAAGAAATTTCCCCATCTGCCTATTCCCTGACCTATAAGAAAACCGATTGATGCAATATCGAGTGTTGAGAAAAAACTGAGTTTTTGAATTTTACAGCATATTCCTCCTCCGATAATTGCTCCGATAAGTCCGCCGTAAATTGCAAGCCCGCCTTTATTTATATAAAATATTTCAATAGGATTATCACGGTAATCTTCCCATTTAAAAGCAACAAAGTACAGCCTTGCACCAACTATTGCACATATTACTCCAACGATCACGACATTCAGAAGTTTATCCTTATCAACATTAAAATACTTTGCTCTTGTAAAAGCATATACACAGGCAAGAACCAAGCCTGTGGCTATAAGTATTCCGTACCAATAAACCGAAACACTGCCAAAGCTGAAAGCAACACGATTTATATCAAAATCTATTCTCAAACCCGGAAATGATACATTCATAATCCTGCTCCCTACCTTATTACTGACAATGCAGAATTACTGCAGTCGAGTATTTCATTAAACCTTGACTGTACATCTTCAAATTTAAGATTATACACTTCATCCGCGTAATTGAAAAATTCTCTGCCTGTAAAATGACACTCCATAAGGTTATTTGCTATGGAATCAGTTGAATTCATAGCCCGGATTGCACTTCCGTAGACGGCTCTCTTATTTTCTTGGTAATCATCAACACTTAGACCTTCATCTCTGACCTTGTTGATGTAATTTTTTATTATTTCATAGACCCGTTCGGGATTGTGGCTTTCACCTGACAAAAGCACTGAGTAAAATCCCATTCCTTCAAACACTTCATATCCAAATGACTGGTTAATAAGCTCTTTGTCCTGAAGTTCTCTGTACAATTCGCCTGACTGACTAAATAACATACCGAGAAGTACATCTGTTGCTGCTTCCTGCTTTGAAGTAATGAGTTTAGTTCCGTCACCCTTGAAACCAATCTCAAAGAGAGGAACTGCAACAGGAAGGTTCTGTTCTTTAAAGTTTGCGACTATTTCCCTAGGCTCGTCTTCAAAATAATTTGTAATTTCTACATCCTTGCTAGGTTTCAACAACCTATCAGCTACCTCAAGTACCTCGTTAAGCTTTGCCTTACCACACACACACAGTGCCATATTGTTAAGATTGTAAAATGTATTGTAACAATCGTAAAGTTTTTTTGGTGTGATTTCCGCAATTGTTTCAACAGTACCTGCTATATCAATTTTTACGGGATGATTATGATAAAGGCACTCAAGAAGATTGAAAAGAACCCTCCACTCAGGAGAATCATCATACATTTTGATTTCCTGCCCGATTATGCCCTGTTCTTTAGCTACAGTTTCATCCGTAAAATATGGTGACTGAACAAAATCAATCAGAATCTCAAGACTTTCTTTAAATTTCTGAGAAGCCGAAAACAAATAGCAGGTTTTGTCAAAGCTTGTGTAGGCATTGGCATTGGCACCTGTAAGGGCATATTTTGCGAATGCGTCACCGTCCTCGCTCTCAAAAAGCTTATGTTCCAAGTAGTGAGCTATACCGTCGGGAACTTTGATTTTTTCTCCTCCGTCAACGCTGAAACAGTTATTAATGGAGCCGAATTTTGTTCCAAAAATTGCATAGGTACTGTTGTAACCCTCTTTTTCATATACATATATATTCAGACCGCTTTTGTGCTTTATTTTATAGTATGAATCCCCTGTTAGGGGTGACTTTATCTCTTTTACTTCCATTATTTGCTCTCCAATACATATATAGTGTCAAATACAAGAGTTTTGATTACTTTAATAATCTGTTGTTTGGTGACGGCATTAACAGCTTGGCATACTTCTTCTACGGAATTAAAATCGCCGTCCATAATCTGGCTGAGATACCAATTTTCAAGACCTGAGTCATAGTCACAAACGGCAATAAAATCGTTACACATAGAAAGCTTTGTTGCCTCGACTTCAAAATCTGTTATGTTACCGTTGATCATTTCGTTAATTTCGTTGAGAATAGCATCCCGTGCTTTTTCTATGTTTTCTCTTTCAACTCCGCTTTCTATGGTAACTATGCCCTTTATTCTGTTGTAACGGGCTGCACAATAATAGCAAAGGCTGAGCTTTTCTCTGACATTATTAAATAGCTTACTGTGTGAAGTTGAACCAAGCAGTGCAATAGCTACACGCATAGCCATTACATCAACCGAAGGTACGGCTATATCAGTACGAAAACCCATAATCATCTTGCTTTGGGCAAGTTCCATAACCTCTGTTTCTTCTTTTAATTCACCGTTGTAAGGTACGACGGTATTCTCTATTTTATACGGAGTCCTGTTGTGTGCCGAAAAACGATATGTGAATATATTTTTGGCAGAGTCGCTGCTGCTCTCGCCTATAAAGAAAATTTCAACATTGCTCTCGGAAAGCATAATCTTCCAGGCATCGTAAAGTTCTTCACCTGTTACTTTGTCAACATTATCCTTTGTACCAAGCCTTGAAATACCAAACGGTTCGTTTTTACACATAATTTCTGTAAAACGATTGTTAGCATATATACGCTTTTCGTTAAATTCAGAGTCTATTAAATCTTTTAACTGACGTTTTTCCTGACTGATTTCTTCATCACAAAAGCTGTTGCCGTTAAGTTTTGGGCGGAAGATTACATCACACAAAAGCTTTGACATACTTTCGGAAATTTTATCTCCCTCAAAGGCATATCTATCATCAATTCCACTGATTGACAAGGTAATCACCTGATTGTCACCCATCTTGCGAACATTACCTGTAAGATTTGCTCCATAGAGCATAGAAAGCTTTTTGGAGAACTGAGTAAAATCCGGGTAGTCCTGCGATGTTCTGGTCAACAGTCCCGGAAGGAGTGCAAATTTGGCTACAGTTGAACTTTTGAGTGGCAATATAAACGAAACACTTAGTTTCATAGTCTTAAATCTTTTATCAGAAATCGTATTAAATACTATTGATTTACCGATATTTTCTCTTTTTATGGAATCCATTTTTTCAATTCCTCCTATCTATATTTACCATTATATCCTAATTAAGAAATTTTATCAACAGGGTTTTTATTTATTGGCGATTTCGTAACTTGTTTTGATATGATTAAACAGCTCTTCATCAGCAACGCTGTCATCAAGAATAACCGTAAACCAATGCTTTTTATTCATATGCCAACCCGGGTAGTAATTTTCATTAGACAAAATTTCTTCCATATGTTCAGGCTTGATTCTTAAATCAATAATTTCAACAACTTCATCGGAATTGATTCCCAACTTATTTTTACAAACAGTAAGTACAACACCGTACCATTTTTTACTGTCTTTTCTTCGCCATACAGCGTTGTCATCGAATTTTTTCCATAAAAATTCCAGTTCGTCGCCGTATGTGGAACGAACAAATTCTATCATTCGCTTTGTCTGTTCATTTTTAAAAACATCAGAATCAAAGCACTTTTGCGAAATTTCTTCAAGAACAGTTTCGTACTCTGTCTTTACCTTACCAACAAACTGCCCTTGAGCATCGGATACAAGGTGAAGTATATACTCGTCACCACTGTCTTTGTCAATGATTTTAGTATGTATTGTTCCGGCACTTGATACAATCACAGTAAGAGTCATACATCCATCAGCTATGTCACAAGTGTAGACAAAACTGTCCTCCTGCTCAATAAAGCCGAAAGACAGTAATTTTTTAATATTTAATTTTCTATTTTTAAATTCAATCTTTGTCATAATTTTACCTTTTTAATAGAAATTAGTCATTTTACTGAATATTTACTAAAAGTTATTGAATTTTAAACAATAAAATGATATAATGTACTCAAAATTATAGGAGGAAAATATGTTAGGAAATTTCAGTTATTCAAATCCAACAAAGCTTCACTTTGGTGACGAAGCTATTTCTTTTCTTACTGAGGAACTTAAAAACTTTGGGTCAAAAGTTATGCTCAGTTACGGAGGAGGCTCTATAAAACAAAACGGTATTTATGATGATGTTATAAACGCACTCAAGGCTGCCGGCAAAACAGTTTTTGAAGATCCGGGCGTAATGTCAAACCCGACTGTTGAAAAACTTTATGAGGGTTGCAAAATTGCAAGAGAAAATGATGTTGACCTGATTTTGGCTGTTGGCGGAGGCTCAACAATTGACTACGCCAAGGGTGTTTCTGTTTCTGCATGGTGCAATGATGACCCATGGAAAAAATATTACCTTGAAATGCAAGACCCTGATAATAAAATTATACCTGTAGGCTGTGTTTTGACAATGGTTGGGACAGGCTCTGAAATGAACGGTGGCTCTGTTATAACAAATCATAAAGAAAAACTCAAAATTGGTCATGTTTTCAGCGATAATGTTATGCCAAAATTTGCAATTCTAAACCCTAAATACACATTTACCGTTCCGAAATATCAGATGGTTTCGGGCATATTTGATATTATGTCACACATTATGGAACAGTATTTTTCGGGAGAGGACGACAACACAAGCGACTACATTGCCGAAGCACTAATGAAATCGCTGATTCACAGTTCTCTAATAGCAGTGCTTAATCCTGAAGATTATGAAGCTCGCAGCAACATTATGTGGACTGCAACATGGGCACTAAACACATTAATTTCCAAAGGAAAAAGCACCGACTGGGAAGTGCATATGATTGGTCAAGCAATAGGTGCATACACAAACGCAACACACGGTATGACACTCTCTGCTGTTTCGCTTCCTTATTACCATCATATTCTACCTTACGGTACTGCAAAATTCAAGCGTTTTGCTCAAAATGTTTGGGGCGTTTGCAGTGACGAAAAAACCGATGAACAGGTTGCTCTTGAGGGACTTGACGCCATGGAAAATTGGATGAAAGAAATCGGTCTTGTTTTAAATGCAAGAGATCTTGGAGTTACCGATGATATGCTTGATGGCATTGCCGATGCAACTTTCATACTTGACGGCGGATACAAGGTACTCAATCGTGAAGAGATTATAGATGTAATAAAAGAAAGTTTTAAAAAAAATTAAAGGGTGTTTCGGACATATAGCCTAGGGAGTTTTTATTAGTCACTTGCTTTATATTTTTTACCTGTTATTTTTATGCAGCATAATATCAAATTAATTTAATAAAACAAAAATAAGGGGCTGTCGCATTAAGTTCCCAAAAAAAGAAACCGGGTAGCCCGAAGGGGTTGCCCGGTTAATGCTTTCAGTGTATAATTTAATTGCACACAAATCTCAAAGAAAGCAGGTTAATTATACAATGAAAGTGTTAAGAA
>JAFTGC010000038.1 GCA_017458105.1 Ruminococcus sp.
CAAGCTCCGACTGTACCTCGCTCTCAAAGTCTGCCACAGTATTGTCTGATTTTTCTGCCTTTTCTTCCTTGTCAGCACTGTAAGGCTTAAAAATATCGTCGGAAACAGGGTTGTCGTCCTTTTCAGCATTTTTTTCAGCCGAATCAACAGTTTCACTTTCTGCGACCGACTCACCAAAGTACGAATCCTGATTTGCACGCTTTATTATATTGATAACATCATCAGCACTGTAATCAAGCTCTGTTTCGGGCGGTTGAGGAGCGACTTCCTCATTTTTAGGCTCCGGCTTTTCATTCTCTTTTTCATAGAGATTAATCGGAACAAATTTTTGTTTTTTCTTTGACTTATCATCAAAAAACGACTTTACAACAGACTTTTTCTGTGCAGGTGCATAGTCGTCCTCGTCACCGTAATGCGGAGGTGGCTCAAAACCGCCCTGACGCTCGGCTTCTTGCTGTTCATTCAAAGCCATTTGGCGTTGGCGGTTTTCGGCAGAACGCTTTCTTGCAGCATCAACACGCCGTTTTGCCGCCTTGCCAATATCGTGCAGTGAAACTTTTGTAATTACAAAAATTAACGACACAAGGATAATTGTCGATAAAATGACCGTCTGCCAAGAGCCAAAGCCGTACTTCATAGGATGACCAAGCACCGCACCCAGCATACCGCTGCCACGGTCAAAAACGCCCTCGGCTTCATACGCATTGAGGAACTGCCCGCCCAAATCTGCAAAATAACCCTTTGTGTTGTCACTAACCAATATGTAAAGGTCATTTGATACCAGCAGAACAACCGCCAGGCACATCATAATTTTAATTTTCGGACGGTGAACCTGCTGTTCCTTCATATTTATAAATGAAAGGTAAAACAGCAAAAAAGGTATCAGCAATGCTGCCAGACCGAACAGCCCGTAAAGCACACTGCGTAAAAACTCCCAGGCTACAGCACCCGAAAACAAAAGCAGGATTAGAGAGATAAGTCCGCAAGCTGCCAAAACGATTGAACGCACCCGATAATTGACAGGCTTTTTCTGTGGCGGTGCCGACTGAGATTTTTTTGCATTTGAAGAGCCTGATTTGGAACTTTTTTGATTGTTTGATTTTTTTCTTTGATTATTCCCCGATTTTCTGTCGGCGGATTTTGCGGTTGCCATAACTTTTTAACCTCTTAATAAAATCACAGTTTAGCTCCGCTGAAAATGTTAGTACCTGTCTGCATTTCAATGATAGCAATAATAATGCCGACAATACCCACAACAGCGGTGTAAATTGCAAATATATACATCTTATCGGTTTTTAAAAACCATTTAAAAATCCAGATTGCAAGGTAACCGACAACAGCGGATACAATCATACCAACAACAAGCGGCAGTACACCCAAGCTGTAAGAAGAAGCAACAGGCGTATCAAAAGCGTCCTTAAGCTCAAAAACAGCCGATGCAAGGATTGTCGGAGTACCTAAAATAAATGTGTAGTCGATAGCCTTTTGTTTATTGATACCACGCATTTCAGCTGCTGCAAGTGTCGAACCGGAGCGTGAAATACCCGGCAAAGTTGCAATATCCTGAGTAATACCAACAACGATTGCGTCAATAATATTATATGTATATCTTCCGCCTGTTTTTGACTTACGGCAGTTACGCTTGTTGCATATAATACCTGTTGTGAGCAAAACCGAAGTCACAAGAAGAAGCGAAGAGACCACTATCAGGTACTTGTTCTCTGAGAACATCTCAGACAAATCCTTAAAGTTGCAGTCCATACCCGGAACAGGCAGAAACAGCAAAAACAACGGAACCAAGCTGACAATCAGCATAAAAATCATATTTTCTTCTTCTGTTCTGTCTTTCCATTTGAACTTGCCAGTTAAGATTTTACCTGCAAGCAAGAAAAATGACTTAATCAAATCCCACAGCAGTTTATAGTAAAATACGCAAACAGCCACCAATGTACCCACATGAAGCATAACATTGAAGAAAAAGTTGCCTTCACCGTCAACTCCGAAAATATGCTGAACAAGCGTCAGATGCCCCGATGAAGAAACGGGCAAAAACTCAGTTAAACCCTGAACAATGCCCATCACTATTGAATAAACATAATCCATCACTAAAATCTCCTTTATACGGGCGGTACCGAACAGATACCGCATTAATATGTAATCGGACACCACTCTGATGCAATATCCGATTTACCGCCTGTTAATCTGATTTTGCAGTTTTTTGCAAATCTATCATCTCATAAAGTGCAGCAATCGCCTCGCTGAGGGTTCCCACACTGTCAATTAAACCGCAGCTAACAGCTTCTTTAGAATCGAGAATCGTCCCCACATCGGTGACCAGCTCGCCTGTTTTCATAACCAAATTTTGATAGTCCGCTTTACTGATTTTTGAGTTATCGCTCACAAAGGTGTTAATTCTGTCCTGAATGCGTTTAAAATACTCAAAACTCTGCGGAACACCCAGAGTAAGCCCGGTTGAGCGAACAGGGTGAGCCGTCATTGTTGCACTTTTTGCAATAAAGCTCTTGTCGGCAGCAACCGCAAGCGGAATTCCTATTGAGTGGCTTCCGCCCAACACAACTGAAACCGTGGGAGTTTTCATTCCTGAAATAACCTCGGCAATTGCCAAACCCGCCTCAACATCACCGCCGACAGTATTCAGCAAAATAAGCAATCCCTTTACATCCGGAGATTCCTCAACCGAAACAAGCAGAGGAATAATATGCTCATACTTAGTGGTTTTATTTTGCTCAGGCAAAATGTAATGGCCCTCAATCTGCCCTATAATTGTCAGGCATTGAATCAATTGGTCATTCCTTGCAGTAACAACCGAGCCGAGCGTGCCGATTTCTTCTGCGTTCCCATCATTATTATTTTGCTGTTGGGTAGGTTCATCAATATTATATTCATTTTCACTGTGCATTATATGCACCTCCCAAAATAGTTTTTGCAAACTACGAGCAATAATGCACAGCGAAACTTATTATAACATTTGCAGAGTTTTTATTCAACTAAATTACGGAAATTTTTTATCTATATTTATTTTGCAAGGCAATTGAAAAATAAACAAACTGTGGTATAATTAGGTAAATATCTTATTACGGAGGAAATAATTGAACAGTAATTTATTTTTGGGAATCGCCGTGGGCACACTGATACTTTGCTCCAGCTTTTTTTCTTGTATAGAAACCGCCTTTTCCAGCGTGAGTACCGCAAGGCTGAAAAACTCACTTGACAACGGTAACCGCCGTGCCAAAAACGCACTTTACATAACAGAAAACTACGACCGTGCATTGATAGCTATATTAATAGGAAACAATGTTGTCAACCTGGGCTGTTCATCAATTGCCACGGTGCTTTGTATGAATATATTTGAAAACTTCGCTGCTGCAATCTCAACCGGGGCAACCACCCTGCTTGTGCTGACTTTTGGCGAAATCATCCCAAAATGTATCGGCAAAGAAATGAGCGAGGGCATTGCACTTTACACCGCAACACCGCTTAAAGCAATGATGATTGTGCTTACACCGCTGATATTTCTTTTTTCAGGCATAAAAACATTTGCTCTGAAAATTTTAAACATTCGCAACGACTCCCCCACTGTAACCGAAGACGAGCTGAAATATATCATTGAATCCTCCGAAAATGAGGGTGTGCTGGAGGAAGAAGAAAGCGAGATGGTACGCTCGGCTCTTGAATTTGACGAAAAATCCGCATTTGAAATTCTCACCCCAAGGGTTGACCTCACCGCAATTAACATTGACGACAACTTTGAAACAAACAAAAACATCATTATACAAGAACGCTACAGCAGAATTCCGGTTTATAAAGGAAACCTCGACAACATTCTGGGCATTCTTTACACAAGGGATTATCTTGAAGAACTGATAGAGGGCAAAACCCCGGATATTAAAATTTTGATTAAGGATGCGTTCTTCACCTATAAAAACCGCAAGCTGTCTGCACTGCGGAATGATTTGCAAAAAAACAAGACAAACATTGCAATTGTAACAGACGAATACGGCGGTACACTCGGCATAGTGACCATGGAAGACTTAATTGAAGAAATTGTCGGAGAAATCTATGACGAGGACGAAGATGTTGAAAAGGAATACACTAAGCTGAACGAAAACAGCTACCTGGTCAGCGGTGATATGGAAATCAGCGAACTGCTCGAGCTTATCGGCAAAGATGACTTCCGCAATGAAACCGAGAGCCACACCGTAGGCGGATTTTTATTGGAAACAATGGGTAAAATCCCAAACGCAGGCGAAAAGCTCACATTAGAGGATATGACCTTTGAAATCTACAAGGTTGAAGACAGACGCATTATAAGCGTTATTCTCAAAATCAACAAAGTGTAACAGACAAAACGGCAACCTGCCACGGGTTGCCGTTTTTATTCTAATTTGTGGCTGCGTCAAAAACTTTTTTTGAATAATGGATAATACCATTGACAACATCGGGAGATGTTTTTTTAGCTATCAAATCAAAGGCTTCTTTATAACGATCAGGCTGATACCTTTGCAGGTTGTGTGCGTCACTGCCAATGTAGTGAATCAGCCCATATTTTATAAGCTTTTTAAACTTTCTGAAAGTACTTCTTTCAAGGTAAGAGTTTGCATTTGTCTGAAATTTTATACCGTAACCTGACAAATCCTCAAGCAGCTTTGGGTTGCGGATCATAGCGTCATACCTTTCAATATGAGCCATAACCGGACGAACATTATAAAGATTTATAAGCCTCATAAGAAAATCGTAGGATGTACCCTCAAAGCTTGTATTGTACGGAAATTCCAACAATATATAGTTGCTGTTTCCGTAGCAAACAGGTTTTAACGACTTGTTGTTCATAATAATATCGGTAACATACACCTCTGCCCCAAGGCAAACCTCAATGCCCTCGGGAATATGCGGTTTTAAAATTTCGTAACAGCTCTGTCTGCGTTCCAAAAAATCTTCCATACTCTCCTTGTGCGTGTAGTAATGCGGAGTAAAGCAGATATGACGAACCCCCTGCTCAGCAAGGGTATTGAGCATTTTTACACTCATTTCAACACTTTCAGAGCCATCATCCATCTCCGGAAGAATGTGGCAGTGCAAATCATAAAGTTCCATAAATACCTCTTTTCATTAATCCTCGTCAGATTTCGCAAAAGGAATTTTGCGGTAAACCTCGCAAACCTTGTCCCTTTGCCAAAGCATAGGGGTAATTCTCAGCGAATATCCGTAACCGCCGTCCATAACCCACTCGTGCGGTTTAGCCTGAGGGATGCCGTACACAGCAAGCAAAGTCATAATTACACCTCCGTGGGTAACTATTATGCTCTCGGTTGTACCGGTTTTCATCAAACCGTTGACAATATCCTCAAAAATTCTGCAAACTCTCCTGGTAAAATCAGCTGAGCTTTCTCCCTTGGGAGGCTTAACATCGTTACTTCCTGCAATCCATTTTTTGAAGTCCCCGTCGTCCTTTAGCTCCTCAGCGGTCTTTCCCTCCCATTCACCAAAGTTGCACTCAGTCAGTTGGTCAACCACAATAGGCTTAAGAGCCGGATAGATAATCTCACAGGTTTCTTTACACCGCTTAAGCGGTGAGGTGAACAAAGCGGTTCCGCCCGGATAGACACTGTTGTGGTCGAGCTTTCTCAGCTCCATCCTCCCCTTGTCCGAGAGCGGAACATTGGTTGTTCCTATGTACTTTCCGGCGAGAGTTTCGTCAATATTGCCGTGACGAACAAAATGTATGTAGTAGGATTTCATATTTCCTCCAAACTAAGGAATCGCTGATTAAATTACTCCTTACATCTGTTTACAAAAACGATTTAACCAGCGGTTCTCTAACATTATCTTTACAATCCGTAAAATTTATATTATACTATCTGTATAAGGATGTGATTATATGAATACTGCTTTCAGCAACAACATAACCTATCTGCGAAAAGAGCGTGGCATTAGCCAAAAACAGGCGTCTGATGACTTAGGCATAAGCCAGTCACTGCTATCACATTACGAAAAAGGCATCCGTGAATGCGGTCTTGATTTTGTAGTGAAAGCTGCCGATTATTACAATGTGACCTGCGATTATCTCCTCGGCAGAGTTGCCGAGCGTTCGACCGCACTAAGCAGTCCGGCACCGCAAACAGCGGTTCAGACAAGCCTTACCTCAAAAAAACATATACTCGAGAACGCAAACTGTAAGATTATCCAAAACACAATTGATTTTATCTACAGCCTGCTTAATGAGATAAAAAACAGAGAAGTCACAAAATATTCCTCGGAAATTCTCATGACAGAGATTTACTCATTGATTCGCACGCTATACAAAATCAATCCCAAAAATGACGAAACCCTCTTTCTTGTTCCGACAAACGGCTGTCACGCTTTTATAAATTCACACAAAGAGTACAAAACCGCCAAACTGACAGAAACCGTACACCGACTTTCAAAAAGCCGAAAATTTGCAAACAAGCCTGATTTATCCTACGAAATAATTATGGAAAATTATGCCGATATAGCAGGCTCGGTACTTAATGTCATTCACAATACAGAAAAAAATATAAGAAGATGATGCCGCACGAAATAATCGTGCGGTTTTTTCTGTGCAAACGGGCTGTAAGCAGAGCTATGGAATTTTTGCCATACTGCTTGCAGCCCATTAATGTTGGTGAAAATCCCAACAAAATCTTTTTATTCAGTTGAAACTGCAATCGGACTTGTAGACGAAGCCTGCTCCTGCCCCATTGAAACACGGATTGTTACAGTTTTGCCGTATTCAATCTGGTCGCCTGCTTTCAAATCCTTATAATCAACAACAATCTCGTTGGCATACTTGTTGCTGTACTCGGTTTCCTGCATAACAAGCAAGCCCTGCTTTGAGAGGGTTTTTGCCACGCTGTCAACAGTCTTGCCTGAAATTTTAGGCAGAGTACGCATTTTTTTGCCCTTACTTATGGTGATAGAAACGCTCACTTCGGCGTTTTTATCCGTAATCGGAGTACCCGGAGCAGGGGTCTGAGCACAAATACAGCCCTCGGCAACCTCATCGTTAAATTCTTCATCATACGCAACATTAAGTACATACTGATTTGAATTTTTCAGTTCATTCTTAACTTCGGAATACTTTTTACCTATAAAGTTGTCTACCGTAGGACCGTTCCACTTTGCTGTTGTTGTGGTTGAGGTAACATTATCGTTGTTTTTACCCACCAAACCAAACACATTGGTCTTGACAAGAAGAACACCTAAGCCAACAAAGATTACCAGTGCAATCACCGTTGCAAGTGCCGTAACACCTGCGGTGTTGTTCTTTTTATGCGTTTCTTTTTTTCCTGAAACATCGGCAAGCCCGGCTGTTTTGCTGATTTCTTCCTGAATAGCCTGAGCAGTAGGAGCAACCGACAGCTGACTGCGAAGCTCGTCAAAATCAGAAATTCTGTCACGCCTGTCCATCTGCAGACCGTTTGCAAGTGCAGTAACCACATGAGGTGGCAGCCTTTTAACTGTATTGGTGCTCATAAGCAGACGGCTGTCCTTGATACGCTCTTTTGCATTAGCAGGTGCATGACCTGTAAGGGTGTAAAAAAGTGTCGCAGTAAAGCCGTAAATCTCGGTAACAATATCAAGCGTAAAGTTGTTCTCATACTGTTCAGGAGCAGCACAACCGCTGTAAAGCTGGCTTTTGAGCGGTGTACCACGCTTACGCTCCATAGCAGTACAAAAACCTGACAATTTAATTTTTCCGTCGGAAGTCACAAAAAGATTCGACGGAGAAACCGCATAGTGACCTTGCCCCCTCTTATGCAGGGACTCCAATGCAGAAATCAACGGCAACAACATCGGACGGGCACTTTCCCACTCAAGCTGACCGCCGTTTTGCTTAACATATTCGTCAAACGGAGTCAGGCTGAGGTACTCTTCAACAACATATGCGGTGTTATTTTCTTCAAAAATATCGAGAATTTTAATAACTGCCGACATATCGTTCAATTCCTGAACAATACGGTAGTAAGAAAGATAGTTGTTTTTGAGATTTTTGTAGACAGTTTCATCATTGTAAGCAATCGTCAAGTCCTTTTCACCGCTTTTGCGGTCAAACATACCGATCGGCAAAAATTCGCGGATAATTACTTTATCTTCTTTTTCGGTGTCAAAACCAAGGTAACGGGTACTTTCACCGTTGGTATCAATACCTCTGCCGATGATGTATCTGTTTTTTAGTTTTGTATTAAAATCAAGAAAAGGCTCAGGCTGCTTTTCGTTATTATCAAAACCGCATTCAGGGCAAAGCTTTTCGTCGCCAATATCATGCATACAACCCATACATAATGACATAATGTTCACTCCTTAATTTATCCTATACACTAAACAATATTTTGGCAAATATCAGGTGTTGCCTTTTTATATAATTTATCATAACATCCTACGGTAAATTATACCATAGCAAAAAGCCATATTCAAGAAAATACATTGTAATTTTGTCGATTAGTATATTACATTTTTGTTAGATTTTGAAACACACTCTTGCATTAGCCTAAAAAGTGTGCTATAATGCGAGTAATAAATGGGGATGTAGCTCAGCTGGGAGAGTACCACAATGGCATTGTGGGGGTCGAGGGTTCGAGCCCCTTCATCTCCACCATATTAAACGCTTGCCTGTCAAACTATAGGCAAGCGTTTTTAATTTAGATTGTGTATAAAAATACCGCAACACCGCTTTCACAATGTTACGGTTTTCCTCGAATATATCTTTACTCGAACTTCGCACAGTATATTATACATATTTTTGATTTTAATACAAGATTTAAGAAACTACTCCAAGATATTTTGAGGTATATTCAGTTTGCTCAAACTTCACATTACCATTTTCAACAAAAATTTTTAAAACTATAGGAGCAGGATTTTCATCAAGTAAACCTTTTTTTCCTTTGTCAGGATCATAATATTGAAAGCCAGATATCATTTTTTCCCCAACACTGCGACAGATTTTTAGCTTTTTCAAAATCAAGAGAATTTGCTAAACAGTAATTTTCGATTTCTTTTGCATATCTGTTAAACAATTTGCACATAAGCTCACCCCTTTTTTTCTTGTATTGCTTTAATTATATCATTCAAGTTATAAATCCCATCGCTTTATTATATTCTTCAGCTGAAAGTCTTTTCCATTCCTTTTCAGCTTGTTTGATTTCTTCGGGTGCATCCTCTCTTACATGGTAATAAATACCATTCCTTTCACGATATGGGTCTATCATCTCATCCAGCTGATTCACCTTATCAGAAAAATGTATTCTCATATACTATCACCCTTTCAACAATTTTTTACTCTATACTCAGTATAAGGTTCATCAAATCTACCGTCTTTTATCGTTTTGCAGCATAATTGCTTGTATCAAAGATATTATATCCCTCTTTTTGAAGTTTTTCAAACTTTGGAGCAAACTTTTTATTAAGATATTTAACATAACTGTTAAAATCAGTGATTTCACCATATTTTTGTCTTTATTTTTCTGCATTCTGCCAATGAATTAATTCATGTAGAAATGTACTCAATTCATTATCCGAACAAGCAAAACCAGATTGAAGATTAGGCAATTCATTTTTGTTAAAAGCGGTTTTCTTGAAAAAATGCTATAGAAAAATGAAACTGTGTATAGTCCGGTTAAAACAAATGCGTTAGATAATCAGTCCTGCCATCCAATACTCTGATTATTTCAATATACTGAGAATGAATCTCATAAAACACAATCTGTTTATTGATAATGATAAAGCGGTAATCGGAATCAATATCGAATTTATCCGACAGCTTCATACCAATTTCAGGATTGTCCTTCAATAACGCTGTTTTTTTAACAATAGCGGATTTGAACTTTTCCGCAGCAGAGGGATTTTTAAGTTGATATTCAATATAATTAGCTGTGCTTTCAATATCTTTGATTGCCGCAGGACGGTACGACAACCTCATAGCTCTACTCCCAAGCGAGAATATACATCCTGTTCATCAACTAAATCGCCGGATTCTTTTCCCGACTCCAGCTCCTTCATCAATTTTTCCATTGATTTTGCTCTTAAAAACTCAGCGTTATCGGCAGTCACCGGAAACGGCAAGCCTCCGGCGTTAATGGATTGCTGAATAAAGATATTAATTGCCTGTGTAAAGGTCAAACCGCTTTGCGAATAAATGTCCTCAATTTCTTTCCTGATTTCAGGATTTATTCTGAATCTAAAGGTATCCGTTTTTGGCATTGAAGTAATATTGCTCATAATAACACCTCCTGATGATATTATATACTTGATATAACACCTTGTCAAGATTTGTAGCTACATTGTGATTTGTTTTGCTGAAAAGAAAACTGCCGAAAATAATCGACAGCTTTCAACAATTGGTCGAGGTGACAGGAGTCGAACCTGCGGCCTCTGCGTCCCGAACGCAGCGCTCTACCAAACTGAGCCACACCTCGTTATATTAAATTATTAAATATAAAATTCAAAGAAATCAGCCCCGCAATACTTACGGGGCTTCTGGCTGCGGAAATAGGATTCGAACCCATACAAACAGAGTCAGAGTCTGCTGTGCTACCCTTACACAATTCCGCATCAGCAACAATATATATTATACATCTATTTAGAGAAAAGTCAAGCCTTTTTTGAAAAAAATTATTTTTAAATTCCTTTATGTTACTTCTCTCTCAATCCACGCAATAATCAGATTAACAATCTTTGCCTCCTGCACAGGCGTCAGTGCTATTCCCTTAGGAACCTTATACCATTTATTAAGGCATCCACGGCAACAGCAGGCACAGGCATGCTGTGAAATAAAAACCGGGTGACCTTTCATAGGGGTTTGTCTGCCGTCGTTGGGAATTGATGACGGTGCAAGCCGTGTGTGAACAAAGTCCTCTGCATGAGTTCGGATTTTATCAATGCCCTTTTCATGCACATACCTCACCTGTTCCGCATTAAGATGAAAACTCGAACGAAAATTCGACTTACTGAGTTTATTCAAAGCTTGTTCTATCGTTTGCAAATTCAGCACCTCATAACAAAAGGCTATACCGCACACGGTACAGCCTGATAAATTCATCAATTTGTTCTTGTAAGGACAGACGAAATCCCTGTTTTTGAATCCTTAGAAGTAAGAGTATCCTTATCCGCATCAAACTCAAACTCGGTTGTATTGCCGTTGATTACCGCAGAAATTTTTGTATCGTCAATTGTGTAGGTGCCCTCAAGCTTTATACCTAAAACAGTTGCACCGAATTTTCCGTCTTCTTCAAAATTGTAAACAGCCTGAGCTTTTGATGCGTCAATGCCGTTATCCGTACAATAATTTTCATATGACTGTTGAGTGCCGTCAGCCTTTATAATTGAAGTTATTGTCCATTCACCAACAACTGAATCGCTTTTTCCGCAGCCAAACAATGTCAGTGATATAAGCAAAGCCATTGCGGTAATTATTGCTAACCTTTTCATAAATTACTCCTTAACGCATTTTATAGTACCCATAAGCTATTATATTAGAAATACATCTAAAAATCAATTTATCGAAAACAAAATTTACAAAAAATTTACTTGTATTTTTACACAGGCAAATACAAACAGCAAAGGCAGTGCACCAAAAACGCACTGCCTTTGCTTTTATGAGAGAAAGGTTTTACTTATTAACTAAATCAAACAACACCCTGAGCTTCCATAGCTGTAGCAACCTTTTCAAAGCCTGCAATGTTGGCACCAACTACATAATTGCCCTCAAAGCCGTACTTTTTAGCTGCGTTGTCAAGGTTATGGAAGATGTTGACCATAATAGCCTTAAGCTTGGAATCAACCTCTTCAAATGTCCATGAAAGTCTTTCGCTGTTCTGTGACATTTCGAGTGCGGATGTTGCAACGCCGCCGGCGTTAGCTGCCTTGCCCGGTGCGAAAAGAACCTTGTTCTCCTGGAGATAATTTGTAGCCTCAAGAGTTGTAGGCATATTTGCACCCTCTGCAACTGCTATACAGCCGTTTGCAACCAACTGTTTAGCATCATCAAGGTCAAGCTCGTTCTGAGTTGCACAAGGAAGAGCAATATCACACTTAACTGACCATACGCCCTTACCCTCGTGGTATGTTGCGGAAGGTCTGTTTGCTGCATACTCTGTAAGTCTTGCACGCTTAACCTCTTTAACCTCTTTAAGGAGTTCAACATCAATGCCGTCCTCGTCGTAAATCCAGCCTGTAGAATCTGAAACTGTTACAACCTTTGCACCAAGCTGCTGTGCCTTCTGTGTAGCATAAATAGCAACATTACCTGCACCTGAAACAGCAATTGTCTTGCCTGCAATGTCAATACCGTTGCTCTTGAGCATTTCTTCAGTGAGATAAAGCAAGCCGTAACCTGTAGCCTCTGTTCTTGCAAGTGATCCGCCGTATGTCAGACCCTTACCGGTAAGAACGCCCTCGTAAACGCCTCTGATTCTCTTATACTGACCGTACATAAAGCCGATTTCTCTTGCACCTGTGCCGATGTCGCCTGCAGGAACATCTGTGTCAGCACCGATATGACGATAGAGTTCTGTAATAAAGCTCTGGCAGAAAGCCATAACTTCTCTGTCAGACTTGCCCTTAGGGTCAAAGTCAGAACCACCCTTACCGCCGCCGATTGGCAGACCTGTCAGGCTGTTCTTGAAAATTTGCTCAAAGCCAAGGAACTTGATAATACCGATATTTACTGATGGGTGAAGTCTTAGACCGCCCTTGTAAGGTCCGATTGCTGAGTTAAACTGAACTCTGTAACCTGTGTTCACCTGTACCTGACCGTTGTCGTCAACCCATGGCACACGGAATATAATCTGCCTTTCAGGCTCTGTAATTCTTTCAAGAAGAGCTTCTTTCTTAAACTTTTCCTCATTAGCCTCTACTACCGGTCTTAATGACTCGAGAACCTCTTCAACTGCCTGTAAAAACTCAGGCTGTGATGCATTTTTCTCCTTCACTCTTGCAAGTACTTCATCAACATAAGACATTGCACTATTCCTCCTGTTATTATGAGTTAATTTTTTGCAACTTTCCCTACACTACTACCTATCTTTTCAGCAGTTAAATTGCAACATTACAAAGTCAACACTGCAAAATCAAACATAAACTGTCAGTTTGGGATGTTGCCATAGCATTACTTTCTACTATCTAAAAAATCGCTACGGTTTTTATTATAACAATGTTTTTTAGTTTTTGCAATATTTAAATAAGTTCTTGCATTCTTTTTGTAGGTTTTTACAAATTATGACAGTATTTTTTATAAATATCTACTTTTTTATTTATAAGTTACACAATGTATTTTGCTAATACAGAATTTTATTTTTATCAAATTTCATCGTCTATAAAAAAATGACAAATTTTATCCTCTTCTGCATCATAAAACTCATAATAATTATCGCCGTACATTGAATCATTCCTTTTGAGCAAATCAAACTCACCATATTTTTTGCCGTCCATTTTTCATCCTCCCTTTTAGTGTTGTTAAAACTTTCATATAATTTGTGCAACATATTAATATTATCTGTTAATATTATAACAATATCAAAATTGTTTGTCAAGAGTTTAACAAGGGAGTTGCTGGGTTTGCATCCTGATTTTGGGTTAAAGATGAATTTGAAGAAAATTTCCCTGCAAATTTTCTGATTTTGAGCGACAAAAAATTTATTGGTACACATAAAAACCCCCACAATGTGCTGTATAGCAAACAAATTTGCCCCCAAAGGTTAAACGGCATACGGCTGTAGTTCCACACAGAGAGGTTAAATCCCAGATTAAAAATGCACCCTGTCAGCAGTTCAAGGGAGGTTATCACCATAGCACCCATAACACATTTTTCTAATAAAGAAATATTTTTCAGCCAATTAAACAATTTATATAATAACAAAAAGCAAAGTCCGCCCAACAACAGCATTGTCCAATGGGTATGCTGCCGCCAGATTATTTCTATCAGGCAATAGCTGACTCCGCCCAGAAAAAACACCACCGTGTCCCACATATATTTCATAAAAAACACCACTTTCGGAATTATTATTACTCCAAAAGCGGTGAATTATTTATTGGTATTTTATTGATGTCATTTACAATTTCAAAAAGCTCGTTTTTTGTCATAATTACATTGAGTGCAGAAAGCATTGCGTTTGCCGAAAGATAGGTAGGCAGTCCAAGGTATTTCATCAGACGCTCTCTGTTTTGTTTAGAGCTTTGCGTACCGGAAAGCCCAAGGTCAAAAAGGTCTGATTTTTTTATTTCAGCAGGTTTCGCCGTGTTATCCTCGCCGATAATTGTTGCAGAAGATTTTCGTATTGCATTTATTATTATTTCGTCACCGACTCCCTCAACACCGAGCAAGCCTTCTTTAGACGGAGCCGGCTTTCGGCTCTCTTTTCCTTTAAGCTGAGGAATATAGCACTGCTTTATATTCTTTTCAGGAATTATTCCCTTAATAAAATTTCTAATTACAAATCCTGCCGAATCGCTGTCGGTTATAATAAGCACGCCTCTCTTCTTAGCCATTTTTCGTATGAGAAGCTGTTTTTCTTTATCTTTAAAAATACGAAAACCGTTTGTTGTTATGATTGGAGCGTCAATTATGCCTTGCAATTTAATTTTATCATACTTGCCTTCAACCAAAACTGCCTCTTTAATTTTTATCATAATACTTAAAATTCCTTAATTATGCTGAGAAATCAACACCAATTTTGCAATCAGTTTTTCTATTAAAACTTTATCATCTGCCGAGGTACTTTTCAGGTCTTGGTCGGCTGTTATAATTACATTAATACACTCACGGATTTGCTCCGTTGACAAATTGCGACTCTTTTTGCCCGATTTTTCCAGAATAAATTTTCGTTTACCGTAACCAAAATCCTCGGCAACCCGAGCTATGGGTATGGCACTTTCGGCAGCCACTCTGGCACGGTACAAATCTATGTAAGCACTGCCGATTGCTCCGACAATTACTATTGGTTCAACCTTTTGATAAAACAAAATTTCAAGGTCGCTGTATGCTTTTGTGAGATTGCCGTAGATGATGTTATCCGTAAGGTAGTAGAGTTTTGTTTCAAGGGTTTGGTGGACAAGCAGATTAATCATATCAACGGTTATTTCCTGACCGTCGGCATAGGCACAGAGTTTATCAAGCTCATTGCGAAGCAGCACAAGGTCGGTCCCGCAGTAATCAATCAATACATCGGCTGTATTTTCAGACATAGGACAACTACGGTTATAAGCACCCTCAACCAGAGTTGCACCAAGTTTCAGCTTGTTGTAATGCTCCATTTCAACAAATATGCCGTTCTGTTTTACATAACGCAGGATTGAGTTGTAATTCTGCCCTGACGGTGAAGTTGTAGGGAATGTAAAAAGCAAAATTGTAGTATCGGGTATGTTGTTTATTATTATGTTAAGTTTTTCAAAATCACTTTTCAACAAACTGCCAATATCATAATCAGAAATTTTAACAAAGTTATACTTACTCATAAAGGGCATAACGTCTGATGCGACAGCTATTTCGTCCACTGAAGAATCGCTGTCCAGCTCGTGAAAGTTAAACTCCGGAGGTTTCTCCCCCATCACCTTTTTTACGAACTCTTCAGTGTAATGTTTGACGAGGAATTTTTCTTCTCCTGTAATAAAATAAAGCCGTGCGTAGTCCTTTTTTCTAATATGAGATTTAAACTCTTTTTCGTTCATAGCTTTTCACCATATTTCCATTTCGCTGACAAAATCACCGTTGTAGGTTGTGTAAATTTCATCAAAATGAAGTCCAATATTTTGCATACACGAGGCATACTTTTCTTCTGTGCAACACATTATGAGAAGTCTGCAGTTAAGCAGATTTCCGTTTTTGATACCGCTGTGGGCTATAACAATATCAGGTGTGCGGTATTTTTCGCTTAACACGGAACAATCGGCGGAATCGGGCAGTATCAACAATGTTTTATCATCGGCAGTAAGATAAGTGTATATTGTTCCGGAGTGGTTAATATATTCAATATGAAAATCATTGACAAAAATGCTGTAATCATCATCAAAACTGCAAACTTCGCCATCATATTCATCAAAAGGATTTTGTCCGAATATAAAAAGATTGTCCACCCCCAACTCTGAAAGAATCGGCTCGGCATACATTGACATATCAGAGTGCGAGTCGGTTACACTCATAACGGTAAAATCATCAGCTGATTGCTCCAGCTTTTCAATGACAGTTTCCTTTACAAATTTTTTGTCACCACCTGATGCAAGTACAACCGCATTGTTATTACGGCTGACGGTTGCGGTCACTCCACAGCCGGTGTTATATACCTTTAAAAATGTTTTGTTGTAACAGGATAAAAAGTCACCAACAGAACCTGTTATGAGAATCAGTATCGACGATACAACTGTTATAGGAACAGTTTTATTGTAATTTTTAACAAGATATACCAAAAATGCCAAAATAAAGGTCATAAATATCCATAACCAAATATATACACGGTTGGTACTCACTGTACTGTGCCTTATGTTGGCAATTGACTTTGCAACCTGAATGATGTACTCATTCAAAATATTCCCCACATAAAGGAACGGTTCACCAAACTTCACTGCACCCGCAAGGGTTGTAACAGTGCCTGTTAAAATCAAAATTAGCGTCAACTCTAAAATCGGCATAACCAACAAATTTGAAAAGAATGAGAACATCGAAAAGTACCCAAACACAATAATATTTATCGGAGTAATAGCCAGTGTTGCAGCTGCATAAACCGACCAAAACGCTGTCAACGATTTTATCACAATACTATGCACATTAAGACGACTGACAATGAAATTTGTAAGTGGTTGAGCCATGGTGACAATGCCGGCTGTCGCCGAAATTGACAGCAACAAACCTGTATCCGCCACCGAATACGGTTGAATTAAAGCTAAGACAAATATAGCTATACCCAAGCTGTTAAGCGAATCAGCATCCCTATTTATCATCCTGACAATCATCAAAATTATTACCATAATACCGCTTCGTATTACTGAATAGGACATACCTGTCATCATCATAAAAAACAGAACAAAAATTATTGTAAGCAATGAGCTTATCTTTCTTTTACCGAATAATAATCCAAATAACCCACCCGCAACCGAGCAAATTACCGCAGTGTGCAGGCCCGAAACCACTATAATATGTGCTATGCCTGCTTTTCGGAATGAGTGACTAATCTCATAAGGTACATCGGCATTACTGCCAAAAGTCATTGCATTGCAGACCGCAGAAGTGTCGTCATTCATATAATTTTCAACAATTTCTTTCAAACAGTGCGACAATCGTTGAGGAAAATAGCGAAAATCGTTCCCGTGCGAAATTACATTATATGTAAAATTTTTATCCGTATCACAACTGAGAAAAACGCCTTTCGTCTTGTAATAGTCAGAAGTGATGATTTTAGGTGTGGCACGAAAAGAAATTTCTTCGCCGACTGTAACATCAAGTGAAAAATCCGACCGCAAAAGCAAAAAAGTCGAGGTGCTGTCATCGCCAATCATCTGTGTTTTTATTTTGTAACAGAATGTATTATACCTTTTATACGGCTCTTCGTCAACAATGCCCGTGATGTTTGCTGATTTTTCGGCATAATAATGAGATTTTTCAAAAATAAATTCTGTATAATAAAAGTAGACGGTAAGTGCCAGCATTGCAGTTATTAAAATGAAGATAACCGCACGGTGAGTTCGGATTTTCCGTATAAAAATACAAAAAGGAAAACACAAAATAAGGGCAATCATGCCGTATAATGCGACACACTTGCCCATATAATAAGCGGATAAAAGCACCGCAAGCATTGTAAAACCCGCCAGTGCTCCTATCCGTTTCATAAAAATTCCTCATCTCTTGTCAAAATGTAATATTTATATCCATTATTATAAAATATTTTCGACAAAAATTCAATAGTTTTTAAATAAATAATATTCATTTTTTTAGAACGGAAAAGAACCGCACCCAAAGGCACGGTCCTTTCCAATGGAAGAAAGAGAATAGAGAATTATGAAAATTCTCAAGAAATGGAGAACAAATTTTATGCAAACCACAGCCAATTACAGCCATAGTTAAAAGCTTTTTTACATCTTTACAATGCTCAATAAAAGTATAACACAGTAACAAGCGTATTATTCTTTGATAGTTTCATCAATAACTTTTTGAGCAATATTATTTGGAGCATCCTCATACCGAACAAAGTCGAAGGTATAACTACCTCTGCCTCTGGTTACCTGACGGAGGAATGTGTTAAAATCACCCATTTCAGCCATAGGAACCTCGGCATCAATCACCTGAACACCGTTAGAAGCTGCTTCAATACCTATAACTCTGCCACGGCGTTTGTTTACTTCGCCCATAACATCACCCATATTGCTGTCAGGCACCGCAACCTTGAGCGTTCCAATCGGTTCAAGCAATACAGGCTTTGCCTGTGGCAAGCCGTTTTTGTATGCAATCTGAGCCGCTGTTTTAAATGCCATTTCGGAAGAGTCAACGGGGTGGTAACTTCCGTCATAGAGGTTAGCTTTCAGACCTACCACAGGAAAACCTGCGAGAGGTCCTTTTTTGATTGAGTCCTGAAGCCCCTTTTCAACTGCAGGGAAAAATCCCTTAGGAACCGAACCACCGACAACTGTCTGTTCAAACACCAAACCGTCGCTGTCGCAAGGTGAAAACTCAATCCATACATCACCAAACTGACCGTGACCGCCACTCTGCTTTTTGTGCCTGCCCTGCACTTTAACAGTACCTCGTATAGTTTCACGATAAGCAACCTTAGGCTTTTTCAACTTAACATCAATGTTATATCTTGCTTTAAGTTTGCTGACAACAACATCAAGCTGCTGCTCGCCCAAGCCTGTTACCACACGCTCATGAGTTTCGTGATTATGCACATATTTTAAAGTCGGGTCTTCCTCAATCAGTTTGAGGATACCCTGCGTAATTTTTTCTTCATCATCCTTACTGTCGGCATAAACAGCCATTGAATAGTTAGCAACAGGATAATCAATACCTTCCAAAGCCACTTTTCTTAGCGGAGAACAAAGCGTATCTCCCGTTGCAGTGTTGGACAATTTAGGAATTGCACCAATATCACCTGCACCGATGTACTTTGCGTCCTCCTGCTTTTTGCCCTTTACAGTAAGCACTTTTGTTATTCTTTCAGCTGCACCTGTACGCATATTTATGAGCGGTGTATCTGTTGCGATTTTTCCGCTGACAACTTTAACATAACTGAGTTTGCCAACAAACGGGTCAAGCACTGTTTTAAAAACAATTGCAACAGCTGCACCGTCCGAGCTTACAGAAACTTCTACCGGCTCACCATTAACATCTGTTCCGACTTCTTCATCGAAATCCGCTTTTGGTGCAAGCCATACCAACGAGTTCAATAATTGGTCAATGCCAAATGTGTTGTGTGCGTCGCCACAGAAAACAGGGATAATTGAACCGTCTTTAACACCCTTAGAAACACCCAAAATAATCTCTTCCGGAGTAAATTCCTCACCCTCTATAAACTTATCGAGCAATTCTTCGGAAGTTTCGGCAACAGCCTCTTTGATAGCCTCTCTTAAACCGTCAAACCTTGTGCCAAGGTCAGGCATATCTGTTGGCTCAACTTTACCGCCCTCTGTGTATTTATAAGCTCTGTATTCAAAGAGATTTACATAGACCTCTGCCTTGCCGTCCTCAATATAAGGAACAACCACAGGGCAAACCGCAGGTCCGAAGGTGGACTTCAAATCCTCAAAAACACGGTAGAAACGAGCACTTTCGTCACAAAGGCCGTTGACAAAAAACATCTTGGTTTTACCTGCTTGGGTTGCCATATTTACAACCTTTTCGGTGCCAACATCAACACCATCTTTGCCCGAAACAACAACAAGCACGCTGTCTGCCGCCCTTATGCCCTCGGCAACACCGCCGGCAAAATCAAACAAACCGGGTGTGTCAATAAGATTGATTTTTGTATTTTTCCACTCAACCGGCACAACAGCCGAAAGAACAGATGACTTTCTTTTTATCTCTTCAGGGTCAAAGTCAAGGAAAGTGGTTCCGTCCTCAATTTTACCCAATCTGTCAACATTACCTGTCAGGTACAGAACGCTCTCAGCGACCGAAGTTTTACCCGAACCGCTGTGACCTGCAAGTGCAATATTTAAGATTTTGTTTGGCTCATAATTTCTCATTGGACTAATTCTCCCTGAGTTTTTTACCGTACATTTATTTAGTACAGTTATATTATAACACCATTGTTCAAAATAAACAATATTTTTTGCATTAATAAAATAATTTTCTATTTTATAGACAATCACCAAATGCACAAATTGTATAAAGCAACAAAATATTCGTGCATTTTGATAAAATGCAGTTGTGTTTTTTGTAGTATTTGACGGCAAAAAAGGGGATTGTACAGCTTGTACAATCCCCTCAATAAATATAAAATTACTTTTCAAAAACCGCACCGCGTGAAGAAGAAGTAACAAGACTTGCATACCTCTTAATGTAACCTGTCAGTTCCTTTTCAGGCATAACAAAGTTCTTTCTTCTTTCTTCAATGGTTGCATCGTCAACATTCAGTGTAAGAGTTCTGTTTGTAATATCAACTGTGATTGAGTCGCCCTCTTCAACCAAACCGATAAGTCCACCTGCGGCGGCTTCAGGGCAAACATGACCGATAGACGCACCCCTTGTTGCACCCGAAAATCTTCCGTCAGTGATAAGTGCAACATCTTTATCCAAACCGGCACCGGCAATTGCAGAGGTTGGCGAGAGCATTTCTCTCATACCCGGACCGCCCTTAGGACCCTCATAGCGGATAACAACAACATCTCCGGCTACAATTTTACCTGCAAGAATGGCGTCGTTTGCATCCTCTTCACAGTTAAATACACGGGCAGGACCGGTGTGCTGCATCATTTCCGGAGCAACCGCACCCTGCTTAACAACTGCACCCTCAGTAGCAAGGTTACCCTTGAGTATTGCTATACCGCCATCCTCACGCAGAGGGTTATCAACAGTGTGAATGATAGTGCCGTCAGCGTCGGCTGCTTTTTCGATTCTTTCGCCGACTGTGCCAAAGGTTGTAATACAATCTTTATTTATAAGACCTTTCTTAGAAAGTTCCTTCATAACTGCAGGAATACCGCCAACTTTGTTAAGATCCGTAATAAAAATTTTGCCTGCAGGATTAAGCTTACAAATCTGCGGAGTTCTTTTTGAAATTTCGTCTATAACCTCAATATTCACAGGAATATTTGCCTCGTATGCTATAGCGAGCAAGTGAAGAACTGTATTTGAAGAACATCCCAGTGCCATTTCGCAGGTGAGGGCATTTTCAAAGCTTTGTTTTGTGATAATATCGCTTGGTCTGATGTCGTTTTCAAGCAGGTACATAACCCTTTCGCCGGCTGTTTTTGCAAGCCTTCTTCTGCCGGCTTCAACCGCAGGAATTGTTCCGTTAAACGGCAAACCCATACCAATAGCCTCACTCAGGCAGTTCATAGAGTTGGCTGTGTACATACCTGAACAGGAACCGCAGGTAGGACAGCAATTATCCTCATACTCGGCAAGCTCTTCATCGGTGATTTTACCGCTTGCTCTGGCTCCTACAAATTCAAACATTTCCGAAAGACCGTATCTTTCACCGTTTTTCTCACCCGGAAGCATAGGGCCGCCGCTTACAAAAACAGACGGCAGGTTAAGCCTGCAGGCAGCAATAAGCATACCCGGTGTAACCTTATCACAGTTAGGGATAAAAACAACAGCGTCAAGCGGATGTGCTGTCAGCATAATTTCAATAGAATCGGCAATAAGCTCTCTTGAGCAGAGTGAATATTTCATACCCTTGTGATTCATTGCAATGCCGTCGCAAACGCCGATCGTGTTGAACTCAAAAGGAACACCGCCTGCGTTGCGTATTCCGGCTTTAACGCACTCGGCAATCTCGTTAAGATGCTTATGCCCCGGAATATAGTCACTTTTAGCAGAAACAACCGCAACAAACGGACGCTTCATTTCGGATTCTGTAATACCCATAGCCTTGAGCAACGAACGGTGCGGTGCTCTGGTAGGGCCTTTTTTAATTAAATCTGAACGCATACTTTTTACCTCTTTTTAAAATTATATATTATATTGTATCACAGTGATATACAATTTTCAAGGTAAAAGAAAATTTTATCAAAATCACAATGTAGGTTTACAATAGATGCGTTACAATAGATAGAAAAAAGAATAGCAAATAGGAAACTTCTGTGTTAAAGTTAATTTGCAACAACTATCCAAACAAAGGAGAACCTATTTGCTATGAATACTGTAACACAAAAGATGA
>JAFTGC010000039.1 GCA_017458105.1 Ruminococcus sp.
CGCCCGGTGTGCTTTCTTTCTTTTTCCTTGTCATTACGTTCATTCCTTTTCTGTCATTTCTTTCATTGTAGCACACTTAGCTGAAAATGCAAAAAGTGTGCAAGCTATTTTTCTAACTTACACACTTTATTTTACAAGCTCATAACAGTTTTCAATCCGTGCTGTGGTTCTATCAAGAATCCCTGTCAGTTCTTCATATGATCTTTTGTTTTCCATAATAGCCTCCTTAATATCCCAATGACTTTAATTTGTCTAAGCATTTTCGATAATCATTTCCTTTATTAACTCTCTTTTCAAGAATATTTTTTATTTTTGCCCAGTGCCCTGATTTTTTTACAACATCTTCAAAAACATATTCACTCAACCAACTTGAGTATTCAGCTTGAATACATAATACTTCATAAGCTTCTTCATACATTCCAAAACATCGATATATTCCGATAAGATAACAATCTAAATCTATTTGAACCTGAAGTTTGGACTTTCCTATCCTTTCTCCTAATTCATACATCTTTTGAATAAGGTCAAGCCAATACTCTTTCTTATAAAGTTTAATAATTTCGTTTTTAAAATATGTCTCAGAAAAAATACTTCTATGAATTGAATAAGCTTGTTCATTATTATTTGACTCATTGTAATCAACTTCTGATTGCTTTGAATTCAATCTGTTCTGCCATTGTTGCAGTCTTAAGGCTTCTTTTTTTAATTCGTTCTCATGAGCTAATAACTGCTTTTCTTTCTGCTCACTTTTGTTTAATGAGATTGCTAATTCAGCAGATTTCTTTTGGATTTCATTTATGAGAGCTAAAGATTTCTCCTGTGTATCAGCGAAGATTTCTTTAATAAATGTTTCTTTTGAAATTACTTGTTTTTCAGATTTGATAGCTTCAGCATTAACTTGATCCGGTAACTCCAAATAATAATCAGAAGCAGTATATCCATTAAATATTTTAGTTCCTTTTGTTCGGCTTACTTTTTTCCAATCTTCTGAATCTGAGATTTCAGAATGTGTTTTTTCATCAATAAATATCTCGCTGGATTCGGCTAAGCTACAATATCGACTGGCATAATTTGTTGTTGAACCAACCCATACTGCACCAATTTCATTTTCAGCTTTGTCATCACTTTCCTTTCCTCGCATTCCAACCTTTGTTATCATTACTGTGCCTGTGCAGATCCCTATACCACAACCAATACAAATATCCATTTTTTTCTTTAATTCAGGATTCAAACAGTAATCAATCAAAGTATGAATATACCTTGCTGCTTGAACAGCTTTTTGGGAGGACGTTATGTTTTTGTCATCTTCATTGCTATCCTGAAAAACACCCATAATACCATCACCGGCAAATTGACGTGTATACCCACCTGAACGTCGAATTGCTTGTATGCAAACACGAATAAAAGAGCGATAGACTTTTACCATTTTCTTGGATTTTATTTCATCTGTTAAATCTGTAGATTTTCTCATATCTACAAATAAAACAGAAAGTTTTCCCTTGAACACTTTATTAGAATCTGTAATGTCATCAAGTATCGGTAATGTATCTGAAATCTCTATTTGTTCAACAGATTGTTTTAAAATACTTTTTACTGCATTAGTAGCTGATTCATATTCGGTAATTGAAATAATAGATTCGCTCATAATATGTAATCTCCTCAACTTCTGAAATCCTTAAGCATTTTCTGTAAAAGTAAAGAGTGCAAGTATTCTTTCTTAAACTCTTCCATATTATAACCTACTAAATCTGGGAAATAAGGCAATTCTTTGCTAAACATTTTTATATCATATCTATTATAATTGTGAACAACAAATCTTTCGAATTGAGATCTTTCGAATTCAGAGTCAAATAAAAGCACACATTGTAAAAACTTTTGTCGTGCAGTTAACTCTTCATCAATGTCATCTGTAATATAAAACTGATGAACAATATATTCTATTGAATCCTGTATAAAATACTTATAACATATATCCCAGTGATGAAAACTATCTTTGCTTAAAGATATTCCGTCCGTCAGTGGGGTTGATGTGAAACAACGACCGCCATCCAAAGCGACACCGCCGAGAGAATATAGCAGGGTTTGATGATAGAAAATATTAATATCATACCAATGCGGACGTGAATCGCATTGATTGAATAGATAGTATTCATACCCATCTCTACCATCTTGTGCTGAAATATCTTCTATAGTGAATTCAGGAGCATATTTATAGAATTTTTTCCCGTTACCAGAATCCACCCACTCTTGAGGTCTTTGTAAAAACAAAGAGGCACGTTCTAATGCAGTAGTGTCAATTCCAAACCTCTTTTTCCACAGCTTTTCTATGACATCTATATCTGCTGAAGCATTTATTGGTGTATTGGTATCCATAATACGGGAGTAAATACTATTAGCACATACACTTTGATAGCGTTCTTTTAAAAAATACGGTGTGTTTCTATCATTGCGAATGAC
The DNA here is from genome assembly GCA_017458105.1 of Ruminococcus sp. Classification (GTDB taxonomy): domain Bacteria; phylum Bacillota; class Clostridia; order Oscillospirales; family Acutalibacteraceae; genus Ruminococcoides. The sequence goes on from JAFTGC010000039.1 coordinate 2,458, forward strand.
AATAACATCTATTGTCTTTTGATTGTAATAGCAGGGCTGCACGTACACAGTTGGACGAATACCACCTGAAAATTTTTTATCCCGTAAGAATGTTACCACATCTTGTGTTTTTCTTCTATTAACGTCCTTGGTTATATCACAAATGGAATAATTCGTTTCTTCGTCAACTCCGATTATGATTAATCCATCATGACTGGATAGGTTATTTGCCATACAAATAATATCGTGGAGTAGATCCGACTTATTATTATACCACTCTTTTTTAAAGTCCCAGTAACTCCCTTCTTGATGAAGTGATATTAGCTTAAGCACATCTTTTTCTAATGAAGCCAAATTCATATATCTATCTTTATTCATGCTTTAATATACCTCGTTGCTCTACCGGAACCAATTCGTTTAATATCGCCTCTTTTTACCATAGTTCCAAGCACAGCTTCAACAGTCGTAGGGCTGACATCTGGTAAAATCTTACATATTTCAGATTTGGAAAGCGGAGTCAAACTATTTAATACCGTTGCTTCTATACGAGCTGTTTTGGTTATTTTTTTGCCATTTAACACTGCAAATCGCTTGTCCAATTCTTTATAGCACATATATAGAGTTGATAGGAAGTTTTCAATAAATGGGAAATAACTGTTTTTATTACTATCCCATCCTTCCGAAGATTCACGGAGAGATTCATAGTAATAAGCTTTATAATTGTTTATCTGTTCCTCGAAAGAAACATATTTGCCGGCATCAAAACCGCTTTTATATAACAGCAACAAGGACAATAGTCTTGACATTCTGCCGTTGCCATCACGAAACGGATGTATACATAAAAAATCTAATATTACACACGGAATCAATAGAAGCTGATTAATGTTCGCATTGCTCCGAGCTTCCATATATGCAAGCACTAACTGTTCCATTGCTTTTGCTGTTTCATTTGCTGGAGTAGGACGAAAACGGATACGTCTGTTTCCTTCAGAATCAACCTCTAAAATAACGTTATCATCCGTTTTATATTGACCGCCATACTCGTATCCCGTAAAAGTCATCATAATTTCATGCAAACGCAGAATATCACTCTCTCGAAAATCTATATGTTTATAGCCTAAATGAATTTCATTTAGAGCATCTCTGTAGCCGGCTATTTCTGCCTCGTTGTGGTTAAGAGGTGCGCTGTTTTGATTTACAATAGCAGCTATACGTTCATCGCTTGTTACAATACCCTCAATAGCATTTGAACTTTTTATTGATTGCACTCTCGCTACTGCTTCAAGTTCTGTAAATACTTGAGTGAATTCGTCTTTGCGTACGCCTGCCATAGTTTTTAGAGCAGAGATGTTTGCAGTCAAATTTACGAGATTAGCGGGTAGTAATCCATTGTTTAAAAACGAGTAATCAAATTTTCTCATAATAGCAATTCCTTTCTGCATATTATTTTACCATATTATGTGCAGATTATCAACTTATTTGTTTTTCTTTCTGCATATAATTTTCGGATTTATATGAATATACACTATTAATAAAATTATAATATCACTTCGTGGAAGCAAAAGGACGTTCCTTTTTTGGAGCGTCCAAATTTTTTCTTGCCTATGCTTTATATTTATGATAGAATACTCTTATTGAATAATGGTCAGGAAATTTTATCTCAAAACTACCACCTTATGTGGCAACTTTTTTCAAGGGTGTGCTAACACCTTGCTAACAGGAATACACACAACTCGTGAATGTTAGCACATTTTAAATGGTAACAGACTACCACGTTGTCTGCTGAAAACCGCATTAGAATGGGAAAATTTGAGATTCGTTAAGCTCCAAAGGGAGCCTTCCGGAGGAACTCCTAAGCGGAAGGCTGTGGGTTCGAATCCCGCCGAGGACGCCATAATAAAAAGAACGGTTTTATTACCGTTCTTTTTATTATAACAGCTGTATAGCGAACGAGGCGAGATTCGAAGGCGACCGTGCCGAGCAAAGCGAGGTAAAAATGTCATAGTATGACGTTTTTAGGGAGAGCGTTGATGAAGTTGTAGCTATGCACACGCCGCAATAAACGAGGCAGGTGCCTTTTGGTAAAATGCAACGTACGCCGAGGACGCCATTTTAAGCCGTTTTTGATGATTTTTCATCGAAAGCGGCTTTTCTCATTTTCAGTGGCTTCTGTCATATAATGATGGGATTATTGTGAAAATACCTAAATACCACCTTTACTTGATTAATGAATAACGCTCGGAGGCACTGAAATCTCTGATAGACCTCAAAAACGCTTTTATTGAGCAAAGCAGATATACATATAATATAGTGGTAGAGATTTTTGAGGTGAGTGAGAATGAAAAAACATGAAAAGATGGAAACTTTTATTGACTGATACATCGGTATTTTCGATAAGCAACAGTAAGCAATCTATTTCAGAGGTTGCTATGACAGTATAGGGTATCTCAAAAAATCTAATTAACTAAAAATATATGTTTAAACCCTCAGTCCATTTTGCATAGGTCATTAACAAACGAATACCTTGCATCTGTTGGGTATGATGACATACTCAACTGATACAAGGTACTGCACTTTAACTATTGAACCGCCGTGTACGGAATCGTACGCGCGGTGGTGTGAGAGGTCGGCTGCTCAATTAATGGGTAGACTTCCTACTCGATTATAACTTTGTCTTCCGAAATACAGTCATCCAAAGTGTGGATAATTGCTTCTTTGTCCATTTTTCTGCCTATGAAAACAAGCTTGTTTATTCTGTCGCCATAAACCGGATGCCAGTTGGCTGCAATATCCGGATTCAACTCAAGAATTTCCTTTCTATCTTTTTCAGGGAAAGCTGCAATCCAATCTCCGTCGTCATTTGCGACTTTTTGCTTTCCGCTTTGTTCAAAAATATAAGCGGTATTCGGATTTTCAGCAATCCAGAAAAGACCTTTTGCTCGGATTACTTCCTTTGGCCAATTTTTGAATACAAAATTCTCAAACTTTGCTTTTGAAAACGGTTTTACATTCTGGTAAACAAAAGTTGAGATGCCGTACTCCTCTGCTTCGCCTTCACCATGATGGTGGTGATGATGATGGTTATGACCATGCTCTTCGTCGCCGTGGTCGTGATGATGGTTATGACCATGCTCTTCGTCATCATGGTCGTGGTGATGGTGATGACCGTGATCTTCGTCACCATGGTCATTATGTTTATGATGGTGTTTATCTTCTTCGCCTTTGTGTTTATCGTGTTCGAGGTTTTCCGAGTTTTCACCATCAAGTTCCATAGCTTTAATCCAACCTGCACTTTGAGCTATTTTTTGGAAGTCAAAGCGGTTTGTGGCAAGAATTTCGGCGGTATCAACCTTTCCATAGGTTGTTTCAATGATCTTTGCCTCAGGTTGAAGAGCCTTTATTACAGCAAGAACATCTGCCTTTTCACTATCTGTAACTTCATCTATTTTGTTTAGAACGATAGTTGTGCAATATTCAATTTGTTGAATGAGAAGGTTTTCAATATCATCTTCATCAAGATTTTTATTAAGAAGAGATGCACCCGAACCAAACTCATCAGCCATCCTTTTTGCATCAACAACAGTTGTAACATTATCAAGATATGCAACAGCAGGGAGTTTAACAGATTTGTCAGTTCCGTCAAGTATGCAAATTGAGCCTGCAATCGGACCTGGCTCGCATATTCCTGATGCCTCAATAAGGATGTAATCAAAACGGTTTGATTGTGCAAGTTCAATAATCTGTTCCATAAGGTCAACCTTGAGTGTACAGCAAATACAACCGTTTGAAAGCGGAACCAGATTTTCGTCCTTTTGCGTCACTGCACCGCCCTTTGCAATTAGAGAAGCGTCAATATTTACTTCACCTATATCGTTAACAATTACGGCAACTTTATAGCCTTCTTGATTTGCAAGAATATGATTGAGAACTGTTGTTTTGCCTGCACCGAGGTATCCCGTAAGCAGTGAAACAGGTATTAGCTTTTTTTCTTACTAAACATAGTGCCTCCTGAAATTTATTTTATCACAAATATATAATACGGCAATTCCATTTAAATTTCAAGTGTTTATCATTTAAAATATTATTATATGTAAGAAAATACCGTGTTTTATTCGTCTGAGTAAAAGGAAGTTTGTAATAAGAACGAACTATCAGATTCTGTTTTTACTCGTTATTGCTAACAAACTTTACTCCTGTAATTTTTCGCTAACTCTTTTATAAAAAGTTTTTATATCAATAAATAATTGTCAATAAAAAATCCTAGCCTATTCTTATATTGGAAATAGGCTAGGATTATCGTATTTGCAAA
>JAFTGC010000040.1 GCA_017458105.1 Ruminococcus sp.
CATCTTTTGTGTTACAGTATTCATAGCAAATAGGTTCTCCTTTGTTTGGATAGTTGTTGCAAATTAACTTTAACACAGAAGTTTCCTATTTGCTATCCTTTTTTCTATCTATTGTAACGCATCTATTGTAAACCTACAATTGATTTCCGTGATTAGTCACTAAGTATCTTGACATTTAAAAAAAATATGCTATAATTAAATGGTATGTGTTGGAAAGTGCAGAACAGCATTTTACATCCGTATAAATCCTTGCGTACATAATGTGTACGCCAATAGTCCTAAAGGAGGTGCAGAAAAATGGCAGCTATTACAGCTAAGTACGAGACAGTTATGGTACTTTCACTTAAGCTTGGTGAAGAAGGTATCAAAGAAACAATCGAGAAGTTCAAGGCTTTAATTGAAAAGCATGCTACACTGCAGGAAGTTGATGAATGGGGCAAGAGAAGACTCGCTTACCTTATCAACAAGGAAGCAGAAGGCTACTATGTTCTCATTAACTTTGAGTCAACAGCAGAATTTCCGGCTGAGCTTGATAGAATCTATCAGATTACAGATGGTATTCTTCGTTCGCTCATTATCAAGAAAGAAGACTAATTTATTGAAAAGATGTGCAGTAGGCACCAAACGGTGCTGATCGTGAAAGGAATTTTATGTTAAACCGTGTTATTTTGATGGGCAGAATTACCGCTGCCCCTGAGCTCAAGACAACCCCCAGCGGAGTTTCGGTTACATCGTTCTCCATTGCTGTAGACCGCAATTATGTAAGACAAGGTGAGCAACGCCAGGCCGATTTTATCAACATTGTGTGTTGGCGTCAGCAAGCCGAGTTTGTTTGCCGTTACTTTGGTAAAGGTGCTATGATAGCCATTGACGGTAGGCTTCAAACAAGAACATATCAGGCTAAAGACGGTACCAACCGTTATGTAACAGAGGTTGTCGCAGATAATGTGTCATTCACAGGAGAAAGGCGAGAGCAGAACAACGGCTACGCAGCCAATAACTCGTACCAGGGTAACAACGGTTACGATAGCGGTTATAACAGTGGCTATAGTAACAATGGTTATGGCGACAGTTATAATTCAAACGACAGCTACTCACAGCCTTCACAACCTGCCGAAACTGCTCAGCAGACAGGTTATTCAAACGGCAGTAACACTGATTTTGAATCTATGCCTTTGGATGACGACTTACCATTCTGATAAAAAGGAGATTGACTACAATGGCAGAAAGACCAAACCGTGGCAGAAAAGCCCGCAGAAAAGTTTGTGGTTTTTGTGTAGATAAGGTAGAAAAGATTGACTATAAAGATATCGCAAGACTTCGCCGTTATATGTCCGAGAGAGCTAAAATTCTTCCTCGCCGTGTAACAGGTACTTGTGCAGCTCACCAGAGAGAGCTTACAGTAGCAATCAAAAGAGCAAGACACCTTGCACTTCTTCCTTACACAAGCGACTGATAATAATTATTATGGGGCTGTTATTTACAGTCCCATTTTTTATACAAAAAAGACAGTGCTGTACAAAATAAAATTTGTATAGCACTGTTATTCTTATAAATTTAATTAGCTTAGTTTTTAAGTGCCTGTAACGGTGCAGGGATCTGACCGCCACGGTTGATGAATTCAGCAGGGGAGCCCTTTCTAAGCTGCATAACAGGTCCCTTTCCAAGCAAACCGCCAAAGTTTAATTCTTCACCTGCTTTTTTGCCCACAGCAGGAATAAGTCTTACAGCAGTTGTTTTAGAATTTACCATACCGATTGCAGCTTCGTCAGCTATTATTGCAGATATTACATCAGCTTCGGTTTCGCCGGGAATAACAATCATATCAAGACCAACCGAACAAACAGCTGTCATACATTCAAGTTTTGTTATGTCAAGATAATTGTTATTTGCGGCGGCAATCATTCCTGCATCTTCAGAAACCGGAATAAACGCACCCGATAGTCCGCCAACACGGCTTGATGCCATTACTCCGCCTTTTTTGACTGCATCGTTAAGCAGTGCAAGTGCAGCGGTTGTTCCGTGGCAGCCACAACCCTCAAGACCCATTTCTTCAAGAATATATGCAACAGAATCACCGACAGCCGGAGTAGGTGCAAGTGAGAGGTCAACAATTCCGAACGGAACATTAAGCCTTTTACTTGCCTGTTGAGCAACAAGCTGACCCATTCTTGTGATTTTGAATGCTGTTTTTTTGACAACATCAGCAACTTTTGAAATACTGTAGCCGTCACATTTTGTTAGTGCTGCCCTTACAACACCCGGTCCTGAAACACCAACATTAATAACCTTGTCAGCTTCACCAACACCGTGAAAAGCACCTGCCATAAATGGGTTATCTTCAGGAGCATTGCAGAAAACAACCAATTTAGCAGCACCAATGCAGTCTTTGTCTTTAGTTAGTTCGGCAGATTGCTTTAACATCTGACCCATGATTTTTACAGCATCCATATTTATGCCGGCTTTTGTTGAGCCAATATTTACGGATGAACATACCTTTTCAGTTGTAGCAAGAGCCTCAGGAATGGAGTGCATAAGTTCAAGGTCGCCCGATGCAAAGCCCTTTTGAACAAGTGCGGAGTATCCGCCAATAAAATTTACACCTATAGTGTTTGCAGCTTTGTCAAGTGCTTTGGCAAATTTGACAATTCCTTTATCTTTACAAGGAGCAGCAACCATAGCAATCGGAGTTACGGAAATTCTCTTGTTTATTATAGGGATACCGTACTCATTCTCAATATCTTCTCCTGTTTTTACCAAATCTTTTGCACTGTAACAGATTTTGTCATAAACTTTTTGGCAAGCCTTATCAATATCCGAATCCATACAATCCAACAACGAAATCCCCATTGTAATAGTTCTTACATCGAGGTTTTCGTTTTCAATCATATTTATTGTCTCAAGTATATCTCTTGTTTCAAGCATATTGCATTACCTCATCATATTTTATGCATTGAGTTAAAAATGTCCTCATGCATAGAGTGAATTTTAAGATTGTTTTCTTCACCCAGCTTATTCAGTTGTTCTGAAAGTTCCTTAAAGTTTTTCTTCCCCAGTTCAACAAGCATAATCATTGCAAACAAATCCTGCAATACGCTCTGTGTAACTTCAATAACATTTGCCTCATAATCCGCACAAACAGCAGAAACTTTTGCAAGAATACCAACGGTATCTTTGCCGACAACAGTAATTACAGCTTTCATAATATGCCTCCATAAATAAATTCTGTTATATTATACTACTTTTTCAGTCAAATGTAAAGCATAACTTGCATAACTCGATAATATGTGATAAACTGTAAGCGGTGGTAATTATGTATTTATGTGACAGTCACATTCATTCTGAATTTTCTTTTGATGCAGAAGTTCCTGTAGAAGAAATGGTAAAGCAGGGTATAGCCAACAATTTAAAGGTAATGACAATTACAGACCACTGTGATGCAGTGGCAATCGGAGAAACCGACAATGAATTTGGTGTGGTTCTTGAAAAATCAATCCCTGCTTCCGTAAAAGAAACCAAGCGTGTTGCAAAGCTTTATGAGGATAAAATTAAAGTGCTTGCAGGTGTTGAGCTTGGCGAACCTACACACTTCCCGGATAAAACTCAAATTGCACTTAACATGGCTGATTATGATTTTATACTGGCATCTACCCATGAAGTTCGTGGCAGAGAGGATTTTTATTTTCTGGAATATACTAGAGGCAATGTTGATACTTTGCTTTCGGAGTATTTTAACGAACAGCTCGAAGTTGTAAAGTGGAACGGATTTGATTCGCTTGCTCACTTTGATTATCCTGCAAGGTATATTTATGAAAAAACCGATATAAAACCGGACTATACTAAGTTTAATAATATTATTGATGAAATACTCAAAATTCTATCCGAAAATAATAAGGCTCTTGAAGTGAATACTTCCACAATTCAAAAACCGTTGGGCAGAACAACGCCCGGTTTGGATATTCTCAAACGATTTAAATCATTTGGCGGTAAGTTGATTACCCTTGGCAGTGACGCTCATACAAAAGAAGCACTCGGTCAGGATTTGGATAAGGGCATTGAATTGATAAAATCAGCAGGTTTCACCTCCTATTGCTATTACGAAAATCATCAGCCTGTATCAGTTAATATTGTAAAGGATTAGTTATGCAACACCAAATGAAATTATACTCCGAACCATTTGAAATGATAAAATCGGGGAGAAAAACAATTGAACTTCGTCTGTACGACGAAAAACGAAAGAAAATAAAAGTAGGCGACAATATTATTTTTACAAATATAAACATGCCAGAGAATCAGGTTTATACAGAAGTTGTCAATATTTATAAATATGATTCTTTTGAAGAATTATATAAAAATCTACCTCTCTTAAAATGTGGTTATACAAAGGAAAATATCGTACTTGCCAGCCCCAAAGATATGGAGGTTTATTATTCTAAAGAAAAACAATATATGTATGGAGTTATTGGTGTTGAAATTAAAGTAGAATATTGTATTGAAAATTGTAATGATATTGATGATGATTATATATGTAACAAACTTGTTGAGTATAATCTATCGCAAGTTCCAAAAACTCAAAATATAGATTTTGAAAATATTAACAAAAAATTTGTGGACAGTTATGGGAATATAATAGCCGGTTGTATTGCAAGAATGTATTGTTGGCACGTTCTTTATGTGGACATTTTGTGGGTCGATGAAAAATACCGAAAAAAAGGATTAGGTTCTAAGCTTTTGAAATATGTAGAAGATAATGCTGCAAAAAAAGGTTGTTATCTAGTTCATTTAGATACATTTGATTTTCAGGCTAAAGATTTTTATATAAAACACGGATATGAAATTTTTGGAATATTAAATGATTGTCCAATGAACCATAGTAGAATTTATTTACAAAAAAGATTATAATAAGGTTTCTTGATATTGTTAGGAACATGCTTTTATTGACAAAAATATCATTATTAAGATATAATTGTTTTATTATTTTAAAAATTTAATAAAGGGATGAAAAAATTGATAGCCATAATAGATTACGGTGCAGGTAATATACAGAGTGTATATAAAGCACTTAAGTTTATAGGTGCCGATTGCGTTGTAACAAGTGATAAAAAAGAGATACTGTCTGCCGACGGTGCAATTTTACCCGGTGTAGGTTCATTTGGTGATACAATTGATACTATGGAGCAGTATGGGATAAAAGACACAGTAATCGAATTTACAAAAAGCGGAAAACCGTTTTTAGGAATTTGCCTTGGTTTGCAGTTGCTTTTTCCTGCCAGCGAAGAAAGTAACGGGGCAAAGGGACTCAGCATTTTTGAAGGAAAAATTAAAAAAATCCCAAATGCAAACGGAACTTTAAAAATTCCTCATATGGGATGGAACAGTATAAAAATAAATAATAAAAACGGAATATTCAAGGATATTGAGGGTGAACCGTATGTTTACTTTGTACATTCTTATTATCTTGACGCAGCCGATAAATCCATAGTTTCTGCAACCACTCAATATGGTGTTGAAATTGATGCTGCAGTTCAATACGGCAACATAATAGCCACTCAATTTCATCCTGAAAAGAGCGGCGAAGTAGGTCTTAAAATGCTGAAAAATTTTGTGGAGATGATAAAGTAATGTACGCAAAAAGAATTATTCCGTGTCTTGATGTAAAAAACGGCAGAGTAGTAAAGGGTATGAGCTTTGTAAACCTTGTTGATGCAGGTGACCCTGTTGAGGCTGCAATCCAGTATGATAAAGAAAATGCAGACGAGCTGGTATTTCTTGATATAACAGCAACCAGTGACGGCAGAAATACAATGGTTGATATGGTGGAGAAAGTAGCAAATTCCATTTTTATTCCTTTTACTGTTGGAGGCGGTATAAGAACAGTTGATGATTTTAACACAATGCTCAGAGCAGGGGCTGACAAAGTTTCTGTAAATTCCGCAGCAGTAAAAAGACCGGATTTGATAAATGAGGCTTCTTATAAGTTTGGTGCGCAGTGCGTTGTTGTGGCAATTGATGCAAAGCGTAACGGCAATTCGTGGGAGATTTATACAGCCGGCGGAAGAATTCCGACAGGAATTGATGCAGTTAATTGGGCTGTAGAAACTGAAAAGCGTGGTGCAGGAGAACTTCTTGTCACAAGTATGGATGAAGACGGTCAAAAAAAGGGTTATGATATTGGGTTGACAAGGGCAATTTCCGAGAGAGTCAATATACCTGTAATTGCCTCCGGCGGTGCGGGTGCGTATGAGCATTTTTATGAAGCTTTTACCGACGGTAAAGCGGACGCAGTTCTTGCAGCTTCACTATTCCATTTTGGAGAAATTCCGATTCCGAAACTAAAGCAATATTTAAGAGATAAAAATATTTCAGTAAGATTATGAGGTGAAAACAATGTTGTTTTTAGAATATCCTAAATGTACAACCTGTAAAAAAGCAAAAAAGTGGCTTGATGAAAACGGATTTGAATATACCGACAGGGATATTAAAAATGATAACCCCACCTTTGAAGAACTTCGTGATTGGTATACAAAAAGCGGTTTGACGCTTAAAAAGTTCTTTAACACAAGCGGAATGATATATCGTTCAATGGAGCTAAAAGACAAACTGCCAACAATGAGCGAGGAAGAACAGTTACAACTCTTAGCAAGCGACGGTATGCTTGTCAAGCGTCCGATTGTTGTCAATGGTGATATAGTCCTAACAGGTTTTAAAGCAGAGCTATGGGCAGAAAAATTAAGAAATCGTTAAATTGATCAGTGGTTATTATTCGGTGTCGTAACATAGATTACGGCACTTTTATTTTTGGTAATATATTTTGTAAATATATAAAGCGGTGGAAACTTTTAAAGCTCCACCGCTAATTTAACTTTTATATTGTAATGTAAAGTGCAAAAATTCCCAAACGCTTTAGCTCAATGCCTTAACAATTTGATTAGCACACATATAAACATTACCGCCGCCCATGGTCAATACTAAATCGCCGGGCTTTGCATTAGCCTTGATATACTCGGTAATTTCATCAAAAGTATCCAGACAAACCGAACCCGGAACTTTTTTGCCCAAATCAGTATTGTAAACATTATATGTGTTCACTTCACGAACAGGCAAAATTTCCGAAATAATCGCTGTATCGGGAATTTTTAAAGCTTCTGCAAAATCATCTAAAAGCATAGCGGTTCTGCTGAATGTGTGGGGCTGGAACACTGCCCATACATGATTAAATCCTAATTCCATGGCAGTTTCAAGCGTAGCTTTCAGTTCTGTTGGATGGTGAGCAAAGTCATCTACAACGGTTATGTTATTTGGTGTACCCAAAAGTTCAAATCTTCTGTGAACACCTGTAAATTTTTCAAGATTTTCAGCAATTTTATCAATAGGAACACCAAAATAATCAGCAACAACACAAGCTGCCAAAGAATTATAAATATTATGAACTCCGGGTACAGAAAGTTTGATTGTGTTAAGTTTTTCACCCTTATACATAATGTCGTAGCTTTGTTTGATTCCGTCCTTACGCATATTCATTGCGTAGTAGTCATTTTCCATAGAAAGGCCGAAAGAGATTTTTCTTATTTTAATATCATAAAGTGCATCCTCAGTGTTTGCATTGTCACCGTTATAAACAATAAGATTTTTTGTCTGATGTGCAAACTTGTTAAATGATTTTTTGATATTGTCAAGAGTTTTGAAGTAATCAAGGTGGTCGGCATCAATATTTGTTATAACAGCTATAGAAGGGTCAATCTCAAGAAAAGAGTCAACATACTCGCACGCTTCACAAACCATAATTTTACTCTTGCCAACGGCACTGTTGCTGTTTAAATAAGGGAGCTTGCCTCCGATTACAGCAGAAGGATCCTTGCCCGAGCCGACAAGAACCTGAGTAATCATTCCCGTTGTAGAAGTTTTGCCGTGAGTACCGCTTACGGCAACACTCTCAGGATAATGGCTGACAACAACACCGAGCATTTCGGAACGCTCAAGGCAAGGAATTCCCTTAGCCCTTGCAGCCATCAGTTCAGGGTTAGCGTCCTTAATAGCGGCAGTATAACAAAGCATATCAGGTTTAGCGTCATCAATGTTTTCTGCATTCTGGCCCATATATACTTTTATGCCGTAACCCTTTATTCGGTCAAGTGTATCGGATTGACTTATATCAGAGCCTGTTATTTCAAAACCCTTGTGCATAAGTATTTCAGCCAGTGGACACATACCGCTGCCACCGATACCCATAAAATGAATTTTTTTAATCCCGTCTAACCTATGTTTTTTATCCAAAAGGAACACCCCTTAAACCAAATTTAATTTACTTATCCTAACTATTATATAATTTATTTTGCCAAAAATAAATAGTAAAATCATATTTTTTCAGAAAAATATAATTTTATTGATTTTATACTCAATAGATGATAAAATATTTACTATGAATACACAAATTTTTAAGAATGATATAACTATAATTAATATCACAGGTATAACGAGTGAAGGTTACGGTGTTGGCAGAACAACCAACGGTGTGGCTGTATTTGTGCCTAATACTGCAATTGGTGATAGGGTAGAAGTACTGATTGTCAAGGTTTTAAAAAAATATTGCTTTGGCAAAATTTTAAGGATAATTACTCCTTCATCTGACAGATGCGAGATAGACTGCCTCGTATTTTTAAAATGCGGAGGCTGTTGTTATCGGCATATTACATATGATGCTGAATTAAAAATTAAGGAGCAGAAAGTAAAAGATGCGGTAAAACGCATTGCAGGGCTTGATATTTATATAAAACCGATAGTTGGTTCTGATAATATTAACAGATATCGCAACAAAGCACAACTGCCAATATCCCAAAATAAAAACGGAAATATTGAAATGGGGTTTTATGGCTATCATAGTCATAGAGTTGTAGACACGCAGTCCTGCCTGCTACAGCCAAAGATTTTTGATGATATTATGAGTGTAACCCGAAACTTTCTCTATGAAACCAATCAACCTATATATAATGAAGCAACTCATAAGGGTTTGGTCAGACACCTCTATGTTCGTTACGGAGAAAAAACAGGAGAAATTATGGTTTGTCTGATTATGAACGGTGAAAGGCTTAAAGAGCAGGATAAACTAATTAATTCTCTTAAAGAAAAAATAACAGGTGTAAAAACAGTTTTAATTAATTCTAATAAAGAAAAAACAAATGTAATTATCGGAAGAAAGAATATTCTGCTCTGCGGAGAGGGATATATCACTGATACACTCTGTGGGCTAAATTTTAGAATTTCTCCAAACAGTTTTTATCAAGTGAACCGAACACAGGCAGAAAAGCTTTATACAAAGGCAAAAGAGTATGCTTTTCTCAAAAAAGAAGATTTGCTTGTTGATCTCTACTGCGGTACAGGAACAATCGGACTGACAATGGCAAAAGATTGTAAAAGACTGGTTGGAGTTGAGATTGTACCTGATGCAGTAAAAGATGCAAAACTTAATGCAAAACTCAATAAAATAGATAATGCCGAATTTATATGTGGTGACGCAGCAAAGTGTGCTGAAAAGCTTAAACAGAATAATCTTAAACCAAATGTAGTTGTGGTTGATCCGCCGAGAAAGGGACTGACTCCGTCGCTTATTAATACGATTGAACAAATGAATCCTGATCGTGTAGTATATATTTCCTGTGACCCGGGTACTTTAGCAAGAGATTTGAAAATTTTTGCAGAGAAAAATTTCAAAATCATCGAGTTGACCCCATTTGACTTGTTCCCGCGTACCGCACACGTGGAGACAGTTGTCTTGATGTCACGCATAAAGGACTGACCGCCGAAAAAGTGCCGTATTTCCGGGCTTTCCGGGCATTTTGCCGTCAGTGCTGGGGAGCAATCTGACCGTAAAAATCGCACTGTCAGAACATATCAATTGTTCCGGCAGGAGGGTTGAGTTGGCCGTTTATATTTCGGAGCGACAACTCGAGATTTTTTAATTTAAGGAGTGTTGTGATAATGAAAATTGAGAAAAGAGAACTGTTGATCACAGGCATAGTGTTTTTGGTTCTCAGCATTGCTTTTGTGATTCTGCAAGGGTCATCCTATACTCTGAAGGTAAATACGAATGCGACATCAGATGATGTTGATCAATATCAGGTATTGATAGAGCAAGACCATGAGATTATCAAATTAACAGATAAAAGTTTGGAAAATGGAACACTCTCTCTGGATATCCAATCTGTTTCCAAGGGAAGGGGCTATATTGATGTTTATGGACCGGATGGACTTGAATATGCGGAAGTAGTATATGTTCACTATTTTGGCGTCATTACTGTAGACAGTTATTTTGGAAGAGCTTGTAAAATAAAGTGTGTAAGTTAGAAAAATAGCTTGCACACTTTTTGCATTTTCAGCTAAGTGTGCTACAATGAAAGAAATGACAGAAAAGGAATGAACGCAATGACAAGGAAAAAGAAAGAAAGCACACCGGG
>JAFTGC010000041.1 GCA_017458105.1 Ruminococcus sp.
ATTGCAAGGAGCAAGTGCTCTGTACCGACATAGGTGTGACCCATCTCAGAGGCAATGGTAAGTGCCATATTTAAAATATCATTTGCTTTTTGTGTAAAACCTTTGAAGCTATACATATAAAACACTCCTTTTCTGCACCGAACTAAAGAACCAGGCCCTAGTTCAATGCTTCTCTTATATAGTCTGCCCTGCAAATGTCCCTTTCTTTTGGCGACATCGGCTTGCCGACAGTCACCATCAGTGTTGCAGGCTGAATTTCAGTTATAATTTCGTTAATTTTGTCTATGGTAATATCTTTTATAAGTCCCGAGCAAATACCCAACCTCACATTTGACAGAAGTCCGACCGCCTCTTTATGACTTATAGTAAGTGCCGTTTTTAGTATGCCGAGCGACCTCATAATCTTATCCCGGGCGTCAATTGACTTCACCAGTCTTTCCCTCTGCATTACCTCTTGATTAACAAGCTGTTCAGTAATGTTTTTTAGGTTTTGAATTGCTGATTTTTCGGAAATTCCCAGGCTGACCTGATTGGAAAGCTGATAAATTGCCCCCTCTGAAGCCGAACCTTCGCCGTATAATCCTCTGATTGTTATACCCAATTTGCTAAGATTTGATGCTATCATACTCATTGCACCGGACTGTTTGAGTGCGGGCAAATGAAGCATAACCGAAGCCCTCATTCCTGTACCGAGGTTTGTCGGGCACTGTGTAAGGTAACCAAGCTTTTCATCAAAGGCAAAGTTCAACCTTTCGTCAAGCAAAGTATCAATTTTGTCAGCAAGGTCATAGACTCTGTCAAGGCAAAAACCTTTTTCAATAACCTGTAAACGAATGTGATCTTCTTCGTTAAGCATTAGTCCCACGGTGGGGTTATTGAGCATTAGCAACGCTCTGCCCTTTGTGTTACTGATGAATTCAGGGCTTACGAGGTGTTTTTCAACCAGCGAAACCTTCATACTGTCAGTCATATTATCAAAGTTTATATACTGAAAATCCTTTGCAATGGCTGAATTTCCGTTTTTCAGGGCATCCTTTACCTTTTCATTAACTTCTGCTCTGCCCTTTTCGTTGAGTTTATATGGGAAAGGATAGTTTTTGAGATTTCTCGCCAAACGAACCCTTGTTGATATTACCACATTGTTATCCATTGTTTTTCTCCAATTCTTTTATTTCATCCCTTAGCTTAGCCGCCTCCTCAAAATTTTGAGCCTTTACAGCTTTATCAAGCTCAGCCTTTAGGTTTTCAAGCTTGCTGACTTTTTTCGGCTGAGTTTCGGTGTACTCAATACCTGCGACTGATTTTTTGCCACAGTGGGTGGTGTTGCCGTGCATACGACGAATTGAAGGAAGAAGCAAATCGTAAAAAGTTGAGTAGCAATCCGCACAGCCTACCTTGCCGCTGTCGGCTATATCATAATAGGTACTGCCACAGCTTGGGCAGTGTGTAGCCTGGCTTACAGCCGGAAGAGTATTTCCGAAAAACGAGCCTAGCATATTTGAAAACTCCTGCTGCATATTGCCAAAGATGTTGCCATAGCCCATTTCTTTGGCACAATCTGCACATAAAACATACTCCTTGTAGTCGCCGTTTATGATGGTTTTTACATGAGTATTTGCATGGTCTTTACCGCATTTTTGACATTTCATAAAAAATCCTCCATTCTTTTATTTACCTATAATGGTGATTAACATATTTTTCAAAAGATCTGCCCGAAGGTTGTCCCTTATTGACTGAGGTGCTGATGACAACGCCCTGTCGCTAAGGGCAACCGCCATAACTCTTGCGGTCTGCTTATCAAGCACCGACTGACCATAAAGGTTATTGAGCATAATCTCTGCCGAGGTCTTGTCAAGGCTTGTACCGATTGAATTAACAATGTGCATTATCAGATTTTTCTCACCTGTTTGCACCCTGGTAATTCGGATATATCCCCCGCCGCCTCGGCGTGACTCAACAATGTAACCCTGCTCGGGAGTAAATCTGCTGGTTATAACATAATTTATCTGACTCGGCACACAGCCGAGTGCTGTGGCAAGCTCGTTGCGTTTTATTTGTGCATCACCGTTTTGGCTGTCGAGCATTTCCAAAATAGTCTGAGCTACCAAATCACTCATCCTCATTGTAATGCCTCCTCTATGTGAAATTAGTAGTTTTAGGTAGAAAGTCTAATAAAGCGTTCGACCTTTTGTCTTTGACTTTCTTTGACTTTCATTGTCTATATTGTAACCCTAAAGTCAGTAAAAGTCAAAGTCAAATAAAGTCAAAAATATAGAGCTAATTCCCGTTTATCTGAAATTAGCTCTTAAATACACGCAAATGCTCTAATTTTTAAATTTTTTAAATTTTTTATTTACTGAACTTGCCCAAAATATTAAATCCGTGGTTTAACGGACCGCTGCCCTGCCCCAAATCAAGATTGCAGGCTAAGGCTTGAGAGATGTAGTCCTTTGCTTTCTCGATAGAATCGCTGACATTATAGCCCTTTGCAAGGTTAGAAGCTATGGCACTTGAGAGTGTACAACCTGTACCGTGGGTGTTAGGGTTATTAATTCTTTTGCCTTTGAACCACACACTCTCACCGTTAAAATACAGCAAGTCGTTGGCATCATTCATATTATGACCGCCCTTGACAAGTACAGCCCCCTTACAGGTTTTTCCTATAATTTCGGCAGCCTTGACCATATCTTCAGGGGTATTAATTTTTATGCCGGCAAGCACCTCAGCTTCCGGAATATTCGGAGTTATCACATCGGCTAGAGGGATAAGTTTTTCAGCCAAAACTGCCACCGAACCGTCAGACATAAGGCTTGAACCGCTTGTAGCAACCATAACCGGGTCAAGTACAATGTTTTTGGCATTATACTGTTTTAGTTTATCTGCAATTACTTCAATCAATGCAGATGAAGATACCATACCGATTTTTACTGCATCAGGGAAAATATCGTTAAAAACACTGTCCAGTTGTTCGCCCAAGAACTCAGGTGTACTCTCCAGAACACTGTACACGCCCAATGTGTTCTGTGCCGTGAGCGAGGTTACGGCACTCATCGCATACACTCCGTTTGCCAGCATAGTCTTTATATCTGCTTGAATTCCCGCACCGCCGCTGCTGTCACTTCCGGCTATTGTCAATGCTGTTTTTATTTTCATAAGACTTCACCTCATAATTTTTCTGCCAATCCACGCAGAAGCCGAGCCTCCTGTTCAATATCATCAGCAGCAAAAATTCCGCTGATTACCGCCACACCGGCAACCAAGCAATCACTTAGCTGTAAAATATTTGTGCTGTTAATTCCTCCGATTGCAACAACGGGGATTTTTACAATTTCGGCAATTTTCCTTAGTTTGCTATGCTTTAGCGGAACAGCGTCCGACTTTGTAGCCGAGCCGAAAACCGCACCTACACCAAGGTAATTTGCACCGTTTTGTTCCGCACTTACAGCCTGTTCAATCGTTCTTGCAGTGACTCCAATAATTTTACTTTCACCTAGCATCTGTCTTGCGTAGCTGATTTCAGAATCCTTCTGCCCAATATGCACGCCGTCGGCATCAACTGCTTTAGCAATTTCAACATCATCATTTATGACAAAAGGCACATTATATTTTTTACAGACTGCTTTGATTACTAAGGCTTCTTCTATTAACGCTTCTTTATTGAGGTGCTTTTCTCTAAGCTGAACAAAGGTAACACCGCCCCGTATTGACTGTTCAACAGCATCGGCAAGTGTTATGCCGTTAAGCCATGTTCTGTCTGTTACGGCATACAGCCGTAGAGTTTCTCTGATATTCATAAGCACCTCCACATATCATCATTCTACTATAATTTATTTAATTAGACAATAGTTTTTATGCTGTTTTTTTACGGTTTAAAGTGAAAATTGAAAGTGACGAGAAAACAACTAATGCACCAACCAGTATGAGCAAGCTCATTTCAGCAGAACACTCTGTTTCACCAAACTTGAACACAACACCCAGAACATCTTTAACCTCAGCGAGAGCTTCAGCCTGAGCCGCAGCAGGGTAACTCTTAACACCTTCATTGAGTGAGTTTTCCATCAATATCTGTCTGAAAAGCACAGCACTGTGGGATGTTGGGAAACATTTTACAACCATTTGCACACCTTCGTCCAAGTTGCCTACCGGAATGTAAATACCTGTTAAAAATCCAATGAGTGCAGACATAACACCTGAAATTGCAGAAAAAGCCTTTTCGCTGTTGATTAAAGAAACAATAAAAAGTGCCATTGCTGTATTTGAAAGCGAGGTCAAAGCACTAAGAAGTATCATCTTGACAACAAGCATTGCAGATATCACGATTGCTTCATTTGCAGCCAAATACACAACTGTTATAACAAGTACAACCGCAGTCATAATTAAACCTACAACCGCCGAGCTAATTATGTAACCCATTGTCAAGACGCTTCGCTTTATAGGTGAGCAGTAAAAATCTTTGTAGATTTTCTTCTCTTTATCCTGTACCATTGTACCGAAAGCACCCATTGTTGTGGTAACGGAGGTTATTGAAAGTAAGCCGGACATTATCCATCCAGCCATAAATATTTCAGGATGATTAAAGTCGGCAAGTCCATCTGTGTAAGTGTCACCCAAAAACAGAAAGTACAAACCAACTGTTATGAGAATGCCCAACAGCGAAAAAAACACTGCACTCTTATCTCTGAAATAAATTTTCAAATTTCTGGAAACTATACTGCTCATCTTCTTATTTCCTTTCCCGTAATTCCAATAAAAGCATCATCCATTGTGCCTTTTATCACTTCAAAACTGTCGATATTTTCACGGACTTTGTCAAGAATTTCCAATGAATCAACTGTGTGTACAATAGGTATTGAGATTGTATCAATATTCTGTTTGTAAGTAATTTTATTTTTTTTGAGTGTATTCAGCAAACTATCTTTATTTTTAGGAACAATATACAAGTAATTGCCTGCGTACTTTTCTTTTAACTGTGCAGGTGTACCCTTTGCGGCAATTTTTCCGTCGTCAATCACAACGACATAGTCAGCATCAGAGGCTTCTTCCATATAATGAGTTGTAAGGAATATAGTCATATTGTTTTGCTTCTGCAAGTCCGAAATAGTGTTCCACACATTAACCCTTGTTTGCGGGTCAAGCCCTGTTGTTGGTTCGTCAAGAAAGAGTATTTTAGGAGTGTTTACCAAGGCTCTTGCAATATCAACTCTTCTACGCTGACCTCCCGAAAGTTTGCCGTAAGGGCGTTTCATAAAATCTGTCATACCTACAACCTCGCAGGCGTTTTCAACTGCCTCTTTCAACTCTTTACCATGTAGACCGTACATACTGCCTCGGATTGTGACATTTTCTCTAACGGTGAGAATCGGGTCGAGCACGCTGTCTTGAAAAACAATTCCGATTTTGCGTCTGATTTCGTCATCATTCTTACCAACCTCGCTGCCGTCCAGCAAAATTTTTCCACTGTCAGGTCGGAGATAAGTGCAAATCATATCAATAGTGGTACTTTTGCCTGCACCGTTAGGACCTAAAAAAGCAAACAGCTTACCCTCTTCAACATAAAAATCAAGACCTTTTACTGCATGAACATCTTTGTAAGATTTTTTAAGTGAAGTAACCTGAACTATTTTATTCACTATTTCTTTCCCTCATTTCATTTAATTTTTCATTAATATTTTTTGAATCTTTTATATTCTCTATATAATTTAAAAGAAAAATTACTACATATATAAAAATAGTTATAGCAAGTGTGATCAGCGACCACCACGAATTAATATCAAACCAATCAAACAGAAGTGATCCAATTCCGTAAACAGAAACCAAAACAATCAACCAAGTAGTTAAATAACTGTACCATTCTCGCATTGCGATTATTTTTTTAAATAAAAAGAATAGAATTGTTATTACTGTAGATAGCGTAAAATGCTGCAGCGTCAATTGTATATAACCAAATAAATTTATGTCATCAACTTCACCCACAATTATATACATAAAGTTTAAAACCAATGTCATAATTGTAAAAATCTGGCAATCAAAATTTATATACCATTTTATTTTGTTCAGCATAGTTACCTCCTTAAAGCCCGAATTTTTTCTTAAAAGCCGGAACATAATGCCGATTAATAATGACCTTTTCGTCATTTAGCATTGTAGCCTCAAACCGGCCGTTCAAAAATGGTTTTACACTCTTTAGCTTTGATATGTTGATAATACAACTCTTGCTTATCCGTATAAACGAGGTATCCTCCAGCGTTTTTTCAATAACATACAGCTTTTGTCGACAATCAAAAACATCTGACTCGGTATAAATGTAACTTTTTTCATCTACACTTTCAAAGTAATAGATGGTGTCAAGCATAAGCGTTTGTGTACTGCCGTCTTTAACTGCCCGCACTGAACTGCAATAGGCTTGAAGTGTGCCAATCAGATTTTCGACCTTTGGTGACATTTTCGGATAACGGACCGTTACCTCTGTTTCTGCCAGCTGTGGCTCCTTAAAAATATTTAGCTTCATTTGATTTCCTCTCTTATAGTGTTTGGGAACAACCAAACAATAACATACTAATTAGTTTTTTTCAATTTAATTTCGGCAAAATACATTTTAAAAATGGTAAAATGCAAAATGACTGCTCACAAATAAAAAGGAGCAGTCATTTTTATGATATTCAATTGTTGCCAAAAAACGAACAACTATTAACCTCTCGGCAAAGGCAGATTATAAATCTTAATATCGGTTGCACCGTTTTCTTTATAATTAAATGTCACGGTAAGCAGACCCATTGTTGAATCCGTTGATGAAACATCAAACTGAGCTTCGGTACATTCCACTTCATCAACCTGAGCATTTACACTTGATATTACTTCGTCATGTATCTTCTTTTTTAGTTCATCAGTAACCTTACCGCCAGACTGTGAAACTATTACCAGTACATCACTGCCGATAGTTTTACCGTTATCATCTGTTTTTTTGGGGCAAGAAATTGCATCATATACGGCATCTTCAATATCCAGGTAATTCTTCGGAAATTTACTCTCATCAACAACAGGCTGAGAAACAATCTCTCCCTTAGGTTCAGCATTTGTTACAGTTTCAGCTTGTTCATCAACATAGCTTCCACTAGTTGTGCTATTATCATTATTTCCGCAACCTGCAAGCATAACAGTACCGAATACCACGGCAAACATCGCCATAGCTGTGAACTTTTTTAGTTTCATTTCATTCTCCTTTCAATCATTTTATATTATAATACCACAAATACTGCTTTTTTTCCATCAAAACAAAACGCAACTTTCTACAAAAAATCATAATAATTTTAGTATATTACGCCGAATTAATGTTTAATTGAAAGCAGAAAGAGTCACAGAACTATACAAACCGCATCAAATAACCGCTTGTTAAGCCCTGTGACCTCTTAGGAGGAAATATAAAAAAGCCAACGGCATCCATGCACAACCAAAGCACTCGCTTTGGTTAATGCACAGTACCTCATTTATTTTATATTATTTCTTAGCTTTGTCAGTTTCTGACTTTGTCGATTTCACCTTAGCTTTAGGTTTTTCTTCAAGCACTTTGGCAGCCTCTTCAACCTTCACTTCTGCTTTATCGGCAGACTTTTTCACTTCGTTCTTGGTTACATCAGCAACATTCTTCTCGACAGATTTCTTATTTGTTTCAACCTTTGACTCGGTTGTCTTTTTTTCTTCTTCTGCCTTTTTGTCTGCTTTTGCTTTTTTCTCGGCAGCTTTCTTTTCTGCTGCAAGCTTAATGTGTTTGGCACGCTTTGCTTCGTTTTCGGCTTTCTTTTCTGCTGCAAGCTTAATGTGTTTGGCACGCTTTGCTTCGTTTTCGGCTTTCTTTTTAGCCTCTTTTTTCTCTGTTTTTTCAACAGACGGAGCTTTCATCTTTTTAACACACTTGAAGAACATTGCACTCATAGGCGGAATAGACAGGTTGATGCTGTAGTCAAAGTAGTGGAGCGGAAGTTCCTTAGCCATAATCTCATGACCGTTTGTAATACCGTAGCCACCGTACTTTTCATCATCGGAGTTAAAGATTTCGTCATATACACCGTAATCAGGCACGCCTATGTTATAATCAACCCTGTGCATCGGCTGAAAGTTCATTACACAGATTATGTTATTCTTATCTTTATCCATTCTCTCAAATGCAATAATGGACTGAGTATAATCATTATGGTGAATCCACTTGAAGCCTTCCCAACTGAAATCAACCTCATGCAAAGGTGTTTCGCTGATATAAAGGTGATTTAAATCCCTTACATAGTCCTTAAACTTCCAGTGCTTTTCATACTCAAGCAAATTCCACTGAACACTTGCGGTAGAATCCCACTCGTCAAACTGACCTATGTCAGAACCCATAAATGTAAGCATTTTACCCGGATGGGCAGCCATATAGCCGAGGAACAGCCTTGTTCCGGCAAACTTTTGTTCATAATCACCGGGCATTTTATTAATGAGCGAACCCTTACCGTAAACAACTTCATCATGAGAAATAGGCAAAATAAAATGTTCGCTGAAGCAATAAATGAATGAGAATGTGAGGTTGTCGTGATTGAACGGCCTCCAAAGCGGGTCAAGAGCCATATAGCGGAGCATATCATTCATCCAACCCATATTCCACTTGTAGTCAAAACCAAGACCGCCGTCATCGACAGAGCCTGTTACCTTTGGCCATGAGGTACTTTCCTCGGCAATCATCATTGCCTGCGGATGGTACATATGAACAACTGTATTTAGTCTTTGCAGGAATTCTACAGCCTCAAGATGTTCTCTTCCGCCATATTTGTTTGCTACCCATTCACCGTCACGACGGTTATAGTCGAGATAAAGCATTGAAGCAACTGCGTCAACACGAATACCGTCAATGTGATAAACATCAAGCCAGTACATAGCAGACGAAATCAGGAAAGAGATAACCTCATATCTCGAGTAATCAAAAACATAAGTACCCCACTCCTTGTGCTCGCCCTTTCTCGAATCAATGTATTCATAGCAAGCTGTACCGTCAAATCTTCCCAGACCGTGTGCATCCTTAGGGAAATGTGCAGGTACCCAGTCCAAGATAACACCTATGCCGTTTTCATGACAAAGGTTTACAAAAGCCATAAAGTCGTGAGGTGTTCCGTAACGCGAAGTAGGTGCAAAATATCCTGTTACCTGATAACCCCAGCTGCCGTCAAAAGGATACTCGGTAATAGGCATCATCTCAACATGAGTGTAGCCCATTTCTTTTAGGTACGGTACGAGTTCTTCGCCCAGCTTGGCGTAATTGAACACACTGCCGTCCATATATTTTCTCCATGAACCTGCATGAATCTCATATATGTTCATTGGTTTCTCAAGATGGTTTACATTCTTTTTACCTTCGATCCAAGCATTATCTTTCCAGTCAAAGCCCGAAAGGTCATATACCATAGAAGCATTGTCAGGCCTTGTCTGAGCATGGAAAGCATACGGGTCTGCCTTGAGCTGTTTTTCATACCACGGTGTTTCTACACAATATTTATAGATGTCATACTGCTGCAACCCCGGAATAAAAATTTCCCAAACACCCGGTTCGCTGATTTTGTACATATGATGGGCATTTTGATCCCAACCGTTAAAGTTACCTACAACAGACACCGAAAGAGCATTAGGTGCCCATACTCTAAAAACCACACCGTCCTGATTATCCCAGTAAACACGGTGAGCACCCATAAAGTCATAGGCACGGACAGCGTCACCATCATGAAAAAGTTCAAGAGGTGTACGAGGGTCATTAAACTGATAGTTCATATTCTTAGCACTCCTTAACCTTGTATATCCAAATACCAATCGGGATACCGAGGCAACCTACGGTTTATGAGATTAGTATAAATCCGATACACTTATATATTTATATTTTATCAATATTTTATTAATAATTCAAGATGTTTTAGAAAACTCATTTATAAATTTTAAGCTGAAATTTGTCTATTTTTACCAATATAAACATTTATACACCGTTTATAATTCTATTTAAGAATATATCCCATGCAAAAACTGATGAATCAGCCGGTCCACTTCTCTTTTATCAAGTGCAGGATTATCCAAAATTACCAATTCATACATATGATAACCCAACATTCCCAAAAGAGTTGTTGCAAACTGACGCTGTCTGCCGTTCATATTGCCAAGCTCATGACCGGATCTTTCAAAAATCGAAATTGCAATTTCAAAGATTTTTGAGCAATGCCGGCGAAAAACCTGATAGCTCTCGCTCCTGAGCGGTGCATACTGCATTGACATCAACATCATACTCAGAGGCATATTTTTGCAGGCATTTTCTACATAGCAGTAACAAAAATTTGTGACAGTATTCACAACCCCTTTACTGTCTGCCACAGCTTTTTCGAGAAGATTTATAAAGGGGTCAACATACTCCTGCATTATCCCTTCAAGAATACCCGATTTACTGCTGAAATAATAGTAGAGGGCAGGTTTTGTAACAGAACAAACATCGGCAATTTCCTGCACACCGACGGCATCGTAACCCCTATCGGAAAAGAGCCGCAAAGAAGCTTCAAGGATTCTTTCCCGAGTATTTTCACTTGCCAATCACACCAGCCCTTTCCAAAATTTTACTTATTTATATTTTACCGACCGGTAGGTATAATGTCAAGTGTTTTTGAGAAATTTATATAATTTTTTCCAAAACTTGAACAGCTTTTTTTAATTTATCCATATTAAATCCAGAATAATTTACAATCATGCGATGCTCCATATCCGGATTATCATTGTGCAAATAATGGCTTAAAAACCTTGCGTTCAGACTATTATTTTTCATAATTAACAACAGCTCATCATCAGACTTTTCAGTTTCAAGAATCATCAAAAAATGCAGTCCCGAATTATTTTCAATTATTTTTATTTTATCCTTGATTTCTGAGGTTTTAAGATAGTCAATAACCTCACGTTCAAGCCCCGAATAGTACCTCCTCATTCTGTTGATGTGCCGTTCAAAATAACCCTCGTTGATAAAAGCAGCAAGTGTATACTGCTCAAAACCCGACACAGTACAGGACAAAAAATTCATCCTCTCACGGTAAATTTGCAAAAGATGCCTGGGAAGTACAAGGTAGCTTATACGGATTGAGGGGGCTATTGTTTTACTGAAAGTGTTAAGGTAAATTACACGCTCATTTTTATCGGTAGTAAACAAATTTTCGGCAGGAGTTCCCTCGCTGAATTCACTGTCATAGTCATCCTCAATAATATAACCGCCTGTTTCGTCTGCCCAGTTAAGCAGTTCGTGCCGTCTGTCAACCGGCATAATGACACCCGTTGGAAAGTGATGCCCCGGACTGATATGAACAACATCAGCACCGCACTTGTAAAGTCCGCTACAAGTCAAACCCTTGTTGTCAACATCAATGTATTCTGTTTTAACACCGTTCATGCAATAAATTTGCGGAATTTTAGTGTAGCCGGGATTTTCAACAGCAAAAATTTTATCTTTGCCAAGCAGTTGAATAATCAAATTATAAAGATACTCCGTACCGGCACCGATAATAATTTGTTCGGGCGAAACATTCATACCGCTGTGGTGATAGAGGTAACGGCAAACGGCATTTCGCAAAATTTCTGTGCCGTTATACGGCAAGGGGGTTAAAAGCTCATTTTCGTAGTCCAAGATAGTTCGCCGCATAAGCCGTGACCAAATAGAAAACGGAAACTTGCCGTTATTCGCTGTACCTAAGCTAAAGTCAAAATCAATCTTACTTTCATCTTTGTCAGGTGGTTCTATAACAAAAGATACCGCTTTTTTCTGTGCTTTTATAGGGATAACATAATAACCTTTTTTCGGCTGAGTGTAGACATAACCTTCGGATGTTAAAAGTTCATATGCACTCATAACCGTGACAACACTAACGCCCAAATGTTCGGCAAGCGTTCGTTTTGAGGGTAACTTTTCGTCGGCAATCAAATTGCCGTTTAGTATATCATCTTTAATACAGTGATAAAGGTACTTGTAACCCGGGGTTTTACCCCGCTTATTCATATCATATGTTAGCATAGTATCGCCTTCTGGTATTATATTTTAATATCATTTTGGTTATTTTAATAATACCAATTATAATTATAATATGTATCATCATATTTTTCAAGCGAAAGGAATAAAATTATGAGCAAAAGATTTGAACTTAACAAAAACTTAGCACAAATGCTTAAAGGCGGTGTTATAATGGATGTTACCACCCCGGAGCAGGCAAAAATCGCAGAAAAAGCAGGAGCCTGTGCCGTTATGGCACTTGAGAGAATTCCTGCCGATATTCGTGCTGCGGGAGGCGTATCCAGAATGAGCGACCCTAAGATGATAAAAGGGATTCAAGAAGCAGTTTCGATTCCTGTTATGGCAAAATGCCGTATAGGTCACTTTGCAGAAGCACAGATTTTGCAGGCTATTGAAATTGATTACATAGATGAGAGCGAGGTACTTTCCCCTGCCGATGATGTTTATCACATTGACAAAAGACAGTTTGATGTTCCGTTTGTATGCGGTGCAAGGGACTTGGGAGAAGCACTTAGGAGAATAAGCGAAGGTGCCTCAATGATAAGAACAAAAGGCGAACCGGGCACAGGCGATGTTGTTCAGGCCGTAAGACATTTAAGACTCATGCAATCAGAAATCCGCAGACTTACATCTCTTTCTGAAGACGAGATTTATGAGGCTGCAAAACAGCTGCAGGTACCGTATGAGCTTGCAAAGTATGTACACGATAACGGCAAACTGCCTGTAGTTAATTTTGCAGCAGGCGGTGTTGCTACTCCGGCAGACGCCGCACTTATGATGCAGCTCGGAGCAGAGGGTGTATTTGTGGGTTCGGGCATTTTTAAATCCGGCAACCCTGAAAAGCGTGCTGCAGCTATTGTTAAGGCAGTGACAAACTATAAAGACGCTAAACTTCTGGCAGAACTTTCAGAAGATTTAGGAGAAGCCATGGTTGGAATTAATGAACAGGAAATTGAAATAATCATGGCTGAAAGAGGTAAATAAAATGACAATAGCTATTCTCGCTGTGCAAGGAGCATTTTACGAGCACGGCGAAATACTCCGAAAGCTGGGTATTGAACACTTTGAAATCAGACAGCAAAGCGACCTAAACAAGCACTTTGACGGTTTGATAATTCCGGGCGGAGAAAGCACCGTTCAAGGCAAGCTTATAAGGGAGTTAAATTTATATGATACCCTAAAGGAAAAAATTCTCCAAAATTTGCCTGTTTTCGGAACCTGTGCGGGACTTTTACTCCTCGCAAAGCAAATCTCTAACGACGAAAAAACACACCTTGGCACTATGAACATAACCGCAGTACGCAACGCATACGGACGGCAGCTTGGCAGTTTCAGCACAGATGGTAATTTCAAAGGAATAGGCACAGTACCTATGACTTTCATAAGAGCACCATACATTGAACAAGTTGGCGAAAATGTTGAAATACTTGCTGAATATAACGGTAAAATAACCGCTGCACGGGAAAACAATCAGCTTGTAACAGCCTTTCATCCCGAATTGAACGACAATTTGTCAATACACCGATACTTTGCAGATATTGTTGAAAATAACGCATAAAAAAATCCCCCGAATCACTTCGGGGGACAAATATTTTTCAGAAATTATAACTCTGCGAAATACTTGATTGTTCTTACCATCTGTGATGTGTAAGAATTCTCGTTATCATACCAAGAAACAGTCTGAACCTGAGTTGAGTCAGTTTCTTCAATGTATGTGCACATTGTCTGAGTTGCATCAAAGAGTGAGCCGTATGTCATACCAACGATGTCAGAAGAAACGATTGGATCAACATTGTAGCCGTAAGACTCAGAAGCAGCAGCCTTCATAGCAGCGTTAACTTCGTCAACAGTAACTTTACCCTTAACAACAGAAGTAAGGATTGTTGTAGAACCTGTTGGAACAGGAACTCTCTGTGCAGAACCGATGAGCTTGCCGTTGAGCTCAGGAATAACAAGACCGATAGCCTTTGCAGCACCTGTTGAGTTAGGAACGATGTTTACAGCACCTGCTCTTGCTCTTCTGAGGTCACCCTTTCTGTGAGGGCCGTCAAGAATCATCTGATCGCCTGTGTAAGCGTGGATTGTGCTCATGATACCGCTCTGGATTGGAGCAAGGTCGTTAAGAGCCTTAGCCATAGGAGCAAGACAGTTTGTTGTACATGAAGCAGCAGAGATGATTTTGTCGTCAGCTGTAAGGATATCCTCATTAACTGAGAATACAACAGTCTTAAGGTCGTTGCCTGCAGGAGCAGAGATAACAACCTTCTTAGCACCGGCATCAATGTGAGCCTGTGCCTTAGCCTTAGATGTGTAGAAACCTGTGCACTCAAGAACTACATCAACGCCGATTTCGCCCCATGGGAGCTCAGCAGCGTTTGGCTTAGCATAGATTGTGATTTCCTTACCGTCAACTACGATTGAAGAATCTTTAGCCTCAACCTTATCAGCAAGAGCATACTTACCCTGAGCTGAATCATACTTTAAAAGGTGAGCAAGCATCTTAGGATCTGTAAGATCGTTGATTGCTACTACCTCATAACCTTCTGCACCAAACATCTGTCTGAATGCAAGACGACCAATACGGCCAAAACCGTTAATTGCAACTTTAATTGCCATTTTTTAAATTCCTCCTAATTATAAGATATATATATAATATTACAATATCGTAAATTTTTCAATACTTATGCGGAAATTTTTCCTTTATTTTTTCCGAATTTTCACTTTCAGTATTATTTTTAACAAAATTACAATATATTTTCTGTGTAATTTAGCAAT
Organism: Ruminococcus sp.; assembly: GCA_017458105.1. Lineage (GTDB taxonomy): Bacteria > Bacillota > Clostridia > Oscillospirales > Acutalibacteraceae > Ruminococcoides. The sequence goes on from JAFTGC010000041.1 coordinate 14,822, forward strand.
CAAAACAAAGCATAATTCTTATATAGAAATATAGACACAATTCACTCTTGACAAAATTCTCACTATCCATTAATATATAAGAGGCACGACAGGGGTTTTCGTGCGTTACATTTAATCGACTCTTCATGAGCCGTTATATATAGATATATCTTCTATTAACTGTTTATTTCGTCAAAAGTGCAGAACATTTACTCAGGAACTCTGCCGTAAGGCGATTGACATAGGTATATTTTTTCAAAATTTAATATAGTATTTAGAGTATCTTTATAAAACGGCACCGGTCGGTTTTTATGAATTTCAAGAAAGTAAGAATTTTCTAAAAAACAAAAAGGAGGTGTCATTTCGTAATGGATCTATGGCTTGCTATTGTTCTGATTTTGGTTGCAATTATAGTAGCGGGGGCTTCCGCCTTTTACGGAGGAATGATGTTCGGTATTGACAAACGGAAAAAAACTGCCGAACAAGCAATCGGCTCTGCCGAAGAAGAGGCAAACCGCATTGTGGAAGATGCAATTAAATCAGCCGAAGCAAAAAAGAAGGAGTTTGTCCTTGAGGGTAAGGACGAACTGCACCGATTAAGAAACGAAAATGATAAAGAGATTTCTGACAGAAGAAGAGAAATCCAGCGTCAGGAAAGACGAATTCAGCAAAAAGAAGAAACCCTTGACAGAAAAATGGACAACCTCGAAAGGAAGGAAAATAACTTCCACAAAAAACAAAAAGAGGTTGAACAAAAACTCAATGAAATTGAGCAGATTAAAAAAAGTCAGTTTGAAATGTTGGAGAGAATTTCCGGATACACTGCCGACCAGGCAAAGGATTACCTTTTGCAGCAGCTTGACAGCGAACTAAACCACGAGAAATCCGTAAAAATTCTTGAATATGAGGAAAAACTCAAGGAAGAATCCGACAAAAAAGCAAGGGATATTATTTCACTTGCGATTCAAAGGCTTGCTGCAGACCAGGTTTCAGAAGCTACAGTTTCGGTTGTTCCTCTCCCTAATGATGATATGAAGGGGCGTATCATCGGTCGTGAAGGAAGAAACATCCGCACAATTGAAACACTCACAGGTGTTGACCTTATAATTGACGACACACCTGAGGCTATTACCCTTTCGTCATTTGAACCGGTAAGGCGTGAAATTGCCAGGGTTGCACTCGAAAAACTTATTTCCGACGGTAGAATCCACCCTGCCAGAATTGAAGAAATGGTAGAAAAAGCTCGTCGTGAAGTTGAGGCAACCATCAAAGCCGAAGGCGAAAAAACCGTTATCGAACTGGGCATAAACAACATACATCCTGAGCTTATTAAGCTTTTGGGCAGACTCAGATACAGAACCTCATACGGACAGAATGTTCTTATCCACTCAAAAGAGGTTGCCTATATTTCAGGTATGATTGCTTCCGAATTGGGAATGAACCCTACTGTAGCAAAGCGTGCTGGTTTACTGCATGATATAGGTAAGGCTCTTGACCACGAGATGGAAGGCTCTCACATTCAGTTAGGCGTTGATGTTGCAAGAAAATACAAGGAAAATGATGCAATCGTCCACGCTATACACGCTCACCACGGTGATGTAGAGGCTAAAACAGTGGTTGCCTGTATTGTTCAGGCAGCAGACGCAATATCCGCCGCAAGACCTGGGGCAAGGCGTGAAAACCTGGAAAATTACATCAAGCGTTTACAAAAACTTGAGGAAGTCGGCAAAAGCTTCCAGGGGGTTGACAACTGTTTTGCAATTCAGGCAGGCAGAGAAATCCGCATTATGGTTAAACCTGAGCAGGTCAACGATGAAAGAATGGTTCCGCTTGCCAGAGAAATTTGCCAAAAAATCGAGCAAGACCTTGAATATCCGGGTCAGATTAAAGTCAATATTATCCGTGAATCACGAGCATTTGACTTTGCAAAATAATTCAGAAAAATATACAGGTTACTTCAGATTATCTGAGGTAACCTTATTTTTTAAAAAAATATTGACATGTTCCCGAAAAAATGTTTTAATATATTCAGGTCAAATAATTTGGAGGACAAAATGAAAAAACTGATTACCGCAACAATACTGCTGATTATGTGTACTGTAATTTTCACGGGTTGCAATAGCGAAGAAATTCTCGACGGATACAAAGAGGGTAACAGCTACACCGACGATGATCAGGACTACGGTAAATATGTCTATGATTCATCTTATGATAAAAAATTTGCAGATGACAAAAACTACAAAGAAGTCACCGATGCGGACATTGAAAATATCAACGGATATATTAACGATTTTTACGAATGGGCTAAAATCAGCAATTTCAGCTCCGAATATAAAGTTGACGAAAACACCGTTTCCGCAGGTGATTATTACTTAATAAAGGATGACCTTGTTGACGACAGTGGCACAGGATTGAGGAAGGTAACAAAAATCTACCGTAAATATACCATTTACTACTACGATACAGATACCCATACTCTTCACTATATCCATAACGATTTAACTATGTAAAAGCTTAAGGGGCAACGCCCTACAAAAAATTAATAATTTCCCGTTAATCAGTTGACAAAACATAAATAAAGGCATAAAATATATTATAAAGGCTTTGATAGGGACAGTCCCGGCAAAAACCATCTCAGAGAACTGCCGTTTGGTGCAAGGCAGCGTTGGGCAGTCTGGTAAATCACCCTTGAGCCGACAGCTGAAATTTGATAAGCAATAGTTTATCGCAAGTAAGCCGGTCCGTATGTTCTGCGTTAAAGGGCAGTGTATTTCTGTACATAACAAGTGGTCATAATTTCTATGGCAAAAAGAGTGGTACCACGGGGAGTTTGTCTTCGTCTCTTTATCGGGACGAAGTTTTTTTATTTTATTAAGCAGTTTGGAAGAAAAGAAGGTAATTTATATGTTGACGCTTGACAAAATCTATCATGCTTCGTATGTTCTAAAGGATGTTGTCAGAGAAACAAAAATTGTTGAAGCACCAAAAATCAATCCCGATTGCCGGGTTTATTTAAAGCCTGAGTGCTTACAGCATACCGGTTCGTTTAAACTCAGAGGATCGGGCTATATGATTTCTCAGCTTAGCGATGAAGAAAAATCAAAGGGTGTTATCGCCTGTTCTGCAGGTAATCACGCTCAGGGTGTCGCTCTTGCCGCAACAAAATACGGCATAAAGTCGCTAATCTGCCTGCCTGACGGAGCACCGATTTCAAAGGTTGAGGCAACCAAAAACTACGGTGCCGAGGTTTGTATGGTAAAAGGCGTCTACGATGATGCCTATAACAAAGCAATTGAACTAAAAGAAAAGCACGGCTACACATTTGTTCATCCGTTTGACGACATCAATGTGATAGCAGGTCAGGGTACCATCGGACTTGAAATTATCAACGAAATACCTGACGCTGATGCTGTAGTTGTACCAATCGGTGGTGGCGGTCTTATAAGCGGTGTTGCTTTTGCAATCAAAAAACTCAACCCGAATTGTAAGGTTTACGGCGTTCAAGCTTCGGGTGCACCGAGTATGTATAACTCAATCCGTGACGGTCACATTGAACATTTAGATAAGGTTTCAACAATAGCAGACGGTATTCAGGTTAAGGAACCCGGCGAAAACACCTTTAAACTTGTTCAGGAATATGTTGACGAAATTGTCACTGTTTCTGAAGACGAAATTTCATCGGCAATCCTCGCCCTTATTGAACATCAAAAGATGGTAGCCGAGGGTGCAGGTGCGGTTTCTGTAGCTGCAGTTATGTTTAATAAGCTCCCGATTAAAGGAAAAAAAGTTGTATGTGTGGTTTCGGGCGGCAACATTGATGTTACAATTCTTTCACGAGTTATTAAACGCGGACTTATGAACACCGGCAGAAGTGCAAGCCTTGTAATTGAACTTATGGATAAACCGGGACAGCTTGAGCTTGTTTCGAGAGTGATTGCTCAGCACGGTGGCAATGTTACATCCGTACATCACGAAAGAGCAAGCGAAATTCAGGATATTAACGGCTGTTACTTAAGACTTGTTCTTGAAACCAAAAACTTTGATCATATAAAAGAAATTGAAGAAGCCCTTAAATCTGAGGGAATAAAAATAGTATAATTTTAATAAAGGAGTATATAAAATGAGCAAAAAAGTTTATACCAAAAATGCACCTGACGCAATCGGCCCATACTCTCAGGCGGTAAAAACAGGCAACCTTGTTTTTACATCCGGACAGATTGCAATTAACCCTGCCAGCGGTAATGTTGAAGCTGCAACCATTGAAGAACAGACACATCAGGTTTGTAAAAACCTTACCGAAGTTCTCTCAGCTGCCGGTACATCAATTGACAAAGCAATAAAAACTGTATGTTTCCTTAAAAATATGGAAGACTTCGTCGCATTCAATGCAGTTTACGGCGAATATTTCACCTCAAAACCCGCACGCTCCTGCGTAGCAGTAAAACAACTGCCAAAAGATGTTTTGGTTGAAGTTGAGGTTATCGCAGAAATTTAAGAAACCGTGACATAAAAATAAATTCCAACGGAGGCAACTTCTCATTGAAGTTGCTTCCGTTTTTTTGTAATGTTATTTCGATATATAATTTGTTAATAATTAGCAAATTTTTTAGGCAATTTTAAAAAAGCTATTTACAAATTAAATAAATTGATTTATAATATCATTATAATAATTATCAAAATTATTATATGAATATACAGAAAACACTTAGGAGGATTTTTATTATGGCAAGATTTACTCTTCCTAGAGACCTTTACCACGGCAAGGGTGCTTTAGAAGCATTAAAAACATTTAAGGGCAAAAAGGCTATCATATGCGTTGGCGGCGGCAGTATGAAGCGATTTGGCTTTCTTGACAAAGCAATAGGCTATCTTAAAGAAGCAGGCTTTGAAGTTCAACTTTTTGAAGGCATTGAACCTGACCCATCTGTTGAAACAGTTATGAAGGGTGCACAGGCTATGCTTGAGTTTGAACCTGACTGGATTATTGCAATTGGCGGCGGTTCACCAATTGATGCTGCAAAGGCAATGTGGATTAAATATGAATACCCTGACGCAACCTTTGAAGATATGTGTAAGGTTTTTGGTATTCCAAGCCTGAGGAAGAAAGCACACTTCTGTGCAATTTCTTCTACATCCGGTACAGCAACCGAGGTTACAGCTTTCTCAATCATTACCGACTATTCAAAGGGTATAAAATATCCTATTGCAGACTTTGAAATTACACCTGATGTGGCTATTGTTGACCCTGATTTGGCAGAAACAATGCCTAAAAAACTTGTGGCTCACACAGGTATGGATGCAATTACTCATGCTATAGAGGCTTATGTTTCTACCGCTAACTGTGATTATACAGATCCTTTGGCTTTGCACGCAATAAAGATGATTAAATCCGACCTTGTAAAGTCATATAACGGAGATATGGAAAAGAGAGCTTCAATGCACAACGCACAGTGCCTTGCCGGTATGGCTTTTTCAAACGCATTGCTCGGTATTGTTCACTCAATGGCTCATAAAACAGGGGCAGCCTTTGCTGACTTTGGAGCTCACATCATTCACGGTGCGGCAAATGCTATGTATCTTCCTAAGGTTATCGCATTCAATGCCAAAAATGAAACCGCAGCAAAGAGATACGCAGATATTGCCGACTTTATTCAACTGGGCGGTGACTCCGTAGAAGAAAAAATTGCACTTCTTATAGACTATCTGAGAGGTATGAACGACGACCTGAATATTCCTCATTGCATCAAAAATTACGGTGCTGACTCATATCCAACAGAGCAGGGATTTGTTCCTGAAGATGTGTTCCTTGAAAGGCTGCCTGAAATCGCAAAGAATGCAATCGGTGATGCTTGCACAGGCTCAAACCCTCGCCAGCCAAGCCAAGAAGAAATGGAAAAACTACTTAAATGTTGCTATTATGACACAGAGGTTGATTTCTGATAATCTGCAATAATTTGTGCATAATAATATAAAATACAGGCTGACTCAAAGTGTAACTTTGGGACAGCCTGATTTTATAAATACGGAGGTTTTTATGAAAAGACTTACAGACGACAACGGCAAAACTCTTGAGGAATTTCTTGCAGGATATTCACCTAAAGATTACCCACGGCCAAGTGTGACTGCCGACATTGTTTTGCTTTCAAAAAACGATGATAAGTACAGTGTCCTGCTGATAAAACGCGGAGGTCACCCATACCTTGACCACTGGGCATTGCCCGGCGGTTTTGCCGAAAAAAACGAAACTATACATGAAACCGCAAAGCGTGAGCTTATTGAAGAAACCTCACTTGACAGTATTCTTATGGAAGAACTGGGAGTTTTTTCGACTCCGTCACGGGACCCACGCTGTTGGACAATGACAGACGCTTTTTTTGCTGTTGTAAACGCAGATGAAGTTCAACCTAAAGCCAAAGACGATGCAAAGGACGCACAGTGGTTCACAATCGAAATCTCTGACAGCGAAACACAGACTAAACTAACACTAAAAAACAACGATGAAACACTCAACATAACGCTCTCCAAAAAAGTTACAGCCGGTGTAACAAAGGATATTGTTGGGTTTAAAATAACAGAAAATGACGGAGTAGCATTTGATCACGGAGAAATTATTGCATCGGCACTTGAAAGAATCGGTGCAATCAACAGCAAAATAAGCTAAATAAAACAGCTTGCAGTAATGCAAGCCGTTTATGTTTTATGCTTTATTTTTATGCTTTATTTTTTTTAAAAGATAAGTACCCACGAAAACTATCGCAGCAAGGCTTATCCATTGTGAAGTTGACAGTCCGAAAAAAAATCCTCTGACTATATCACCCCGGTAAAATTCAAGTACAAATCTAATTATTGCGTAAATTATAATATACAGATAAAGTGAATAGTCTTTTAAATTTTCTCGTGAGGTTACCCACACTATAAATAAAAACAAGAGTAAATCAGCAAAAGCCTCAATAAGCTGTACAGGAATCAACGAAATCCCTGAAGGAGCAATCCCCCCCTGCGGAAAATGCACACCAATAAATGAATCCGTATGCACTCCGTAACAGCAACCTGTCAAAAAACAGCCAACTCTGCCCATTGCACTTAAAACAATCAATGCAGGTACTAAGACCGGAAAGTGCTTTTTCAGCGACAAACCAAAGTATTTTGCTGTCAACACGGCACCTACGATTCCACCTACAAGTCCTCCGTAGAATACAAGCCCACCCGAAATATATTTGCTAAAAAACAATGAGAAATTTTCCTTTAAAAGTGGTAAGTCTTTTATAATGTTCGGCAACGAAATTAAAAGGTAAAGTAGTTTTGCTCCTATTAATGCACCAACCGAACCTAGAGTAAATATATAAATTCCGTCATCCCGTTTCAGCCCAAATCGCTTACTAAACAGTAAAATGTAAAACAATCCTAGAATAAAACCTAAAGCTCCCATTAAACCGTAGGACGGTATAACTCTGCCGAACAAATTTATATACGGATACATCACTTTCCTCCCGCAAAACAACAAAGCAATCAAACAGAGTTACCGTTTGATTGCTCATAGATAATAAATTTAGTCCTGATTAGTAGTAATAATAACTGCTTGGATGATACGAAGCTGCACTCACACAGGCTACGCAAGCAATAAATATAATTATTCCAAAAACAGCTGCAATGATTGAAAGCACCAAACCGGCTGTTCCGATACTTCCGGTGTAACCCTGATTTTTTGAAACTGCAGCCAAAATAACACCAACAATGCCGAGAACAAGTGAAAGAATTGCAGTGAAGCCAAAAAACCAAAATGTAACTCCGGTTATGCCCAACACAAGGCTTGCTATTGCAAGACCCTTGCCCGGCTCGCTAGGCTGCTGTTGATACTGCTGATACGGTTGTGTCTGGTACTGCTGTTGCTGATACGGCTGAGACTGCTGCGGTTGTTGATATTCCGACTGTGAATACTGTGGCTGCTGGTACTGTGATTGTTGATATTCCGGCTGCTGATACTGCTGATCAGGCTGTTGTGGCTGATAAGGTTGTTGTGGTTGATACTGATTATTGTTCTGATCCATTAACTTTGCCTCCCATTTAATCATATGAATTATATGTTCATTATCATACATCTTCGACTACGGCAATTGTACCATATCCGCCACCATATGTCAAGCAACGACAAAATTACTACATAAAATATTTTATATAAAAAACCAACATTTTATTCTATCCAAAACAACTCATCTAAAGTTTTATCAAGTGCTTTGCATATTGCAATACACAGGTTTATTGTTGGGTTATAGTCGCCTTTTTCAACCGCACTGATGGTCTGTCGTGAAACATTAACAATCTCAGCAAGTTTTTGTTGCGACATATCCTTTGCTGCCCGTGCAGATTTCATCCTAAGATTTTTCACTTACTCTTCTTCCTCTCTCGAGAAAATCAACTTTACAATAATTGCAATGATAATAATTAAAAAAGTCACCGTAATTATTGGCTGCAAACAACTTTCGGTCATAAGCCCGTCCTTAATCAGCAGTCCATCCCGAATATTTTGAAAGCTTACATAACCGTTGGATAAAACCACAATCAAACAAAGCAACATATATACCCACGGATTTTGTCGGATTGAAAAAAATGCGTCATTGCGTATGCACTCAATCGCAAAGACTACAAGCCCTAAACACACACCAACCATAGGTGCAATGCCGTCCTGCATTAACGGTTTTTCAAAAAAGATAGCCGTTGCCAAATAATATAGCACATTATAAGCCAAAACCGTCCCAAAACCAAACTTATACGCCTTGCTACGCATTGCTACCTGGCGTTCATCATATCTGTTGCTGTCATCCATACTGTATTTTTTGATAAGTAAAATAAAAATTGCAATAGCCGCACACACAATGATGAATGTTATCTTCATTGTATCCATAATAAAACCCCTTTTTGAAAAACTTTATCAGCTGACAGTAACAGTATATCATCTGAACAGCGTATTGTCAAGTATAATTTACAACTTTATATTCTTATTTGATACAATGACAAAAATAAACGGCTGAGCCCTTTACCGGATTTCAGCCGTTTATATATTAATTATCTTTGGAAGCCTCTGACGCCCATATCGCCGTCAGGTCTGCCGTTTGTGTCGTTGGAGCCATCACCGTTCATTCTACCGGGACCGCCCATTCCTCCGCCGGAACCTCCCATACCGTTACCTTCACCGCCTGATGAATAATTGTTGGAAGTCATCTCGACTGTTTCAACTTCACTTCCGCCACTGACTTTTCCGCTGTTTGCGTAACCGTTTTTGTCAGCCCCGTCAACTGTACCGTCACACACTATTTTGTAAGTTTTGCCCGATGTAATATCAGGTGAAGAAACTACTATATTAGAGTATGTTTTGTCAGTATTGAAAGAAGCTATCACATTACCGTCGCTGTCGGTAAGTGCAAACGACTTTCCGCTCTGGCTGTCAATGTCAGTCATTATCGAACCCTGATTATCTTCGGCTGTTACTGTCTGAGCCATTCCGCTTGCACCGAGTGCCACAAGAGTACCGCCACTTATTGTAGCTGATGAATCATAGTCAAGAGCACCGTTACCGTTATTTTCAGGACCTGTCACAAGTGTTACACCGCCTGTTATTGCGAGAGCTCCATTTGAATCCAGTCCGTCACCGTCTGCATTAACATATACATAGCCACCGTTGATTGTCAGCTTCTTACTACTGTCAGAGTCAAATGCACCCTTCTCAACATTGCCGTCGCTTCCGCCTGCCGCATTAAATCCGTCATCACTTGAGTTCACTGTAATATTACCGTTATTTACAGTAATTTCACCTGCCTCAATACCTTCATAGCTTTGCTCAATATTAACTGTTCCACCGTCAATTGTGAGTGTGCTGTTAGCGTGAACACCATCGTCCCCTGTTTTTATATTCAGAGTACCGTCTGTCATAGCAAAGTTACTGTTTGAATGAAATGCATCATCACTGGAATCTATATTAAATGTACCGCCATTAATTTTTATGTCGGTCGCACATTTAACAGCCTTGGCACTTTCGCTGTCTGTAGAATCCGAATCACTCTTGAACATATCCATCTTCATACCGCCGTCAGAGTGAGTTTTTCCGTTGGTGCTTCCGCCACCTGTTTTAATTGTAAACTCACCGCCGTCAATTCTGAGAAGTGAAACTGCCTGAATACCATCGTTTTCTGTTGTTAGGTTGAATGTTCCGCTTTCTATATAAACATAACCCTTTGTATCTGTTTTTTCTGTATTTGTAGAACGGATTGCATCGCTGCCTGCATTAACTGTAATATCGGATGATTTGATAATAACACTGTCTTTACCTTCAATACCTGCTTTGTTTGAGGTTACATTAATTTTACCGCCCGTTATTGCTAAATCGTCCTTTGTAACTATGCCGTGCTTGTAGTTACCGTTTACAGTAAGCTTACCGGTTCCGTTGATAGTAAGGTCACTCTTGCTGAAAATCGCAGCGTCAACTGTTGAACTGTCAGCTGTAAGCTCGTAACTTGAGCTATCGGAAAGTTTATTTTCTGTACCGTCTTTGAGTGTGATGAAAACTTTGTCAGCACTTTCAACTACTATTGGCGAAGTTGAGCTGGTGAAGTCAACACCACTGAGAACTATCTGCACCTTAGATTTATCATCAGTCTTAACATAAATCTGACCGTCGGAAGAAGCTCCGCTGACAACATAAGTTCCCTCTTTTGTTATTGTCACCTTAGAACCTTCAGCAGTTGCACCCTTACCGCTGACAGATGCCGATTTGCTGTTAAAAGTGATTTTCACCGCTGTACTCTCATCATAACTTGGGTCACTGTCACGATCAGAGAAAGTAAGATCATAATTTTCTTCACCGGAAGAAGTCTTTGTACTATTACTTGAATTTGATGAAGTATTATCCGAAGTTGTTGAGGCTGTAGTGTTTTCGGTGGATGTTGTTTTGGTATTAACCGAAAGGTTTGTAGAACAACCTGCCGCAGAGAGAATCATTGCTGCACAAATTAAAGTAACCATAACCTTTTTCATAATCTTATTCTCCTTTCAAAAATTGTCAAAAATTTAAATTAAAGTTCTGATTGAATTGTTGTGGGGATTGTCAGTGCAATCTCAAGATTGCCGTTACGGCAACGAAGATCGTCTATAAATGCCTGTACATTATCTTCATCAAGTAACTCTACCTTATAAATCAGTTTATATAAGCTACCCATATTGGTTGTTTTGACTGTAACCAACTTTACATTTTTAGCATATTTGTCGAATAAATCGTCAAATGCGTGTGCATAGTTTAAATCTTCCGGAACAGTAATTCTAAGTTCACGGTTGAGGTCATCTTTCTGTGTCAGATTAATGTAGTTTGCTGCAAACATACACAAACTTATAATTATTACAAATACGGATGCGAGTGCAACATAGCCCATTGCTGTTACCAAGCCGGCTGCCATTGCTAAGAAAATGCTGAGAATTTCTTTTGCAGAGCCGGGTAAGCTTCTGAACCTTACAAGCGAAAACGCTCCCATTACTGCAAGACCTGTTCCGATATTGCCATTTACAAGCATTATAACCGTCTGCACAATTGCAGGCAAAATTATTAGAGATATTCGCATACTTTTTGTTTGCGGTGATTTCACCCCTGACACGAATGCTATTATTATACCCAAAATAATAGACACCAATGTACAAACAAGATAACTGCCGATTGTAAATGTTTCAGAATAGATTGGATTAAAAATTGTTTCAAGCACAATGCTCGCCTCCTCTGTTATTTTTAGAAATTATTTTGTAGGCTGTTCCGTATTTTGAGAACGAACCCGGATATATGTTAAGGCTGCTAAGAGCTTCTGTAAGCCAAAGCGGCATTGCTTTGAGAGCCTTGATTTCCATAATACAAATGTTATTGTCTACTATCGGTTTACCATAGTCACCCAGCGAAAGGTCAAGTTCATAATCACGATAGCGAAGGTTCATATCAAATGTTATCCGCAAGTTTTTATCCTCTAACCCAAAGTAGGCGTTGCGATCATACGCTATTAACATTCTGGGTGCAAGGTTATTGTAAAATTGCATTGCGTAATCAATCTCTCTCATTATCTGAGTATCTTTTGGCTTTTCACCGTGGTTTATGTACCTCATAGCCTTATCATACTTCATCGTTTCTCTTCTTTTATAAACAACACCTCTGTACTTCTTTTTTAGTTCAAGGAATACAGTAGTGTTTTTATCAGGAGTGAAGTATGAACGAAGCCGGAGTTTTTCTTTATATATCGGCTTATCAATAGATGTTCTTATGAGCCGATAGTCCGGTGTATCAAAATACAAACTACATACTGTACTTACACTGTATTTGTCTGTACCAAGTCGTTTTTCTATTAAACTTAACAAGGCTTGTTTTTGGTCTAGTGTAAGGATATACTTTTTTTCTGTCCTTTCAAATACTGCTATGCTTCCCATAATAACACCTCTTTTTGTTTTGTTCAGCTTTTGTTTTTGTTGTGATTATAATATAACTCACCTTTGTGAAAATTGGGTGTAAATTAAATATTATTTTATTGAATAAAAATCAAATTCCCTATGAACAGTTTATGACGAAAGATAAAAGACAATACCACACAAATGCAAAGCGGCTGTACCACAGCCTAAGCTATGATACAACCGCTTTTTGTGAGGTTAAAATAATGAAAAAACAAAGACAATACCACACACTAAAAGTGCGAATTTATCTTATGCCCAGTTAAGGGTGTCGTTATAAACATTAATATAATCCTGTGCACTCTTTTCCCATGAGTTATCACTCATCATTGCACGCCACATAAGCTGATGCCAGCCCCAATCATCATTGATACCTGCAAGTGCTCTTTTTACAGCGTTACACATATCTGCAATATCGTAATTTTTGAATGTGAAGCCGTTGCCGTAGTTGTCAGCGGAATCAAATACAGAATCCTTAAGACCGCCAACTTCACGAACAACCGGAACAGTACCGTATCTGAGGGCAATCATCTGAGAAAGTCCGCAAGGCTCCTGCTTAGATGGCATCAAGAAGATGTCAGCACCCGAGTAAATTTTGCGTGCCAGTTCAGGAACAAAACCATGGCAGAAAGATACCCTACCCGGATAATTCCAAGCCAAATCATTGAAGAAATCCTCATACTCCTGGTCGCCCGAACCAAGGATAACAAACTGCATCTTCTGAGTATTGAGCAAATCATATATACCGCCACGAACAAGGTCAAGTCCCTTATGACTAACCAGACGAGTAATCATAGCAACTATCGGTGTATCCCAACTCTGTGTAAGGTTGAGTCTTTCCTGAAGTTTTTGTTTACATATACCCTTGCCCGACATATCATCTCTTGTATAATTTGCATATAATTGATAGTCCGTTGCAGGGTCGTAGGAAGCACAGTCGATACCGTTAAGAATACCGCAAAGCTTCCAGTGGTTTCTGTTAAGAGAATGGTGCAGACCGTAAGCATACCAAGGGTCTTTAATTTCGGCAGCATAAGAAGGTGAAACGGTTGTAACTCTTGTTGAACATTCTATAGCACCTTTCATCATATTCAGCTTGCCGTCCATCTCGAGAATCTTTGTTTCTGTAGGAGGAATACCTACACATTCGGTATTAACTTCCCAACCGTACTGACCCTGATACTGGATATTATGGATTGTAAACACACTCTTAATGTTGTAGTACCAAGGGTTCTTGCTGTAGAACATATAGTAATAAACAGGCACCAAAGCTGTCTGCCAGTCATTGCAGTGAATAATATCCGGATGGAAGTCAATGTAAGGGAGCATCTCCATGATTGCCCTTGAGAAAAACGAGAATCTCTCAGCGTCATCATAATAACCGTAGAGTTTGTCCCTGTTAAAGTAATATTCGTTATCTAAAAAGTAATATGTGCAGCCGTTCCACTGTGCCCAGAAAAGACCGCAATACTGGCTTCGCCAGCCTACAGGCACCCAAAAGTTAGTGATGTACTGAAGCTGACTTCTGAGGTCACCCGGTATTGAACCGTAAAGCGGAACAACAATCCTACAATCCTGACCTTTGCGGTTAAGTGTATGTGGAAGACTTCCGGCTACATCTGCAAGACCACCACTGCCGCAAAACGGATTGGCTTCGCTTGCACAATATAAAATTCTCATTTCAATTACCTCCTATAAATTGTATAATTAAAGTATATCATAATTAGTGAAAAAAGCAACAAAATGAATTAATTACCCATAAAAATCCGCATTTTAAGAGATAATCGATCCTTTCTCAATATAAACAGGGTAGTTTGGAGCACCCATAAGCTGCTGGTCGTCTGCAATATAGCAATCCTTATCAATGATAACATTGCTGATTGTTGCGTTTTCGCCAATTACTGAATCCTGCATAATAATACAGTTCTTCACACTTACATTTTTGCCTATGACAACACCTTTAGAAATTATACTGTTCTCAACCGAGCCGTTAATCTCACAACCCTGTGCAATCAAACTGCCTTTTACCGAACAATCAAAGCCGTAGCGTGAAGGTCTGTCGTCACGAACCTTTGTATAAATAGGTCTTTCAGGATTAAACAAATCCTTTCTGACATTACCGTCCATCAAATCCATGGAGATGCTGTAGTAATCCTGCATTGAACAAAATGTCTTGAGGTAACCCTTATGCTCATAACCAAACACCTTGTATTTATTAAGGTCAAAATCAAGGAACAGCTTGCGATAGCCTGTATTATTTGTAGCCACACACTCACGCACAATGCTCATAAGAAGATCTTTTCTGATAAGAATAGATCCTGTGATAAGGTTACAGTCACCTAAAATTTGAGGTCTGATCTGCAGTCTGTTGATTCTGCCGTCATCATCAATATCGGCAACCATAGGGTAGTTTTTGTTATTGTTAATATCCTGATATTTATAACAGAAAGTAATATCCGCACCTTTTTTAACATGTTGATAGTACATCTTTTGATAGTCAAGGTTAGCAACTGCATTTGTGTGGCAAATAAGTACATCTGTTTCGTCACGATTTTCTATATAACCGTGAAGTGTTTCGATTGTTTCAAGTGCATTATCAAAGCTTTTTCCGCTGAACGGAGGAAGAATTGTAACACCGCTCTTTCTCTTTGATAAATCCCACGCATGGCCCGAACCTACATGGTCCATAAGACTGAAATAGTTTGATGATGCAATGATACCTACATTGTTTATACCTGCATTGCTCATATTTGAAAGTGGAAAGTCAATCAGCCTATACTTACCTCCAAACGGAACACTTGCCATTGTACGTTTTGCTGTAAGCTGGCTCAGGCTGTCCTCGTTGGTATTTGCAAAAATAAGTCCTAATACATTGTTACTTCTGCCGCTCATTTTTCCACCTCCATATCTTCGCCTATCATAGCTTTTGGTGGGATTATCACATCATCTCCGATGACAAGTTCATCGCCGACAACGGCAATGCCCCACTCATCTTTATTATCATAATCAAGCGGATTTCCGCCGATTTTTACATTTTTACCGATAACCGTGTTTTCAGAAATAATCGAATAACGAACATCAGCACCTGCCTTAACAACAGTGTTAGGCATAACGATTGAGTAGTCAATCTTAGCACCTTTTTCAACCTTAACTCCTGCAAAGAGGATAGAGTTTTGAACATCCCCTTCAACAAAACAGCCGTCAGAAACAAGTGAGTTATGAACATTTGCGTCACTTGAAACATAGTGAGGAGGCATCATAGGATTTTTGGAATAAATATCCTTTAGGTCAAGCTTAGATTTAGGATCGAGCAAATCCATATTAGCGTCCCAAAGTGAATCAACTGTTCCAACATCCTTCCAATAACCTTCAAAAGGATAAGCAAACATACGCTCACCCGCATTGAGCATAGCAGGAAGAACATCCTTACCAAAGTCATTATGTGAATCCTGTTTTTTTGAATCCTCCACAAGATATTTTCTGAGCTTATCCCAACTGAAAACATAAATACCCATTGACGCATTTGTGCTTTTTGGATGTTCAGGCTTTTCGTCAAACTCATAGATTGAACCATCCTCATTTGTGTTGAGGATACCAAAGCGTGAAGCCTCTGCAAGCGGAACATCAATAACTGCAATTGTGCAGGCAGCATCGTTTTCTTTGTGAAATTTAATCATCTCAGCATAGTCCATCTTGTATATGTGGTCACCCGAAAGGATAACAACATATTCCGGGTTATAACGCTCTATATAGCTTATATTCTGATATATAGCATTGGCTGTACCAGAGTACCACTCAGAACCTGCCTTTGACTCATAAGGGCTTAAGCAGGTAACACCGGAGTGCATACCGTCAAGTTCCCACGGTTGTCCGTTGCCAACATACTCATTCAACACAAGCGGTTGATACTGAGTAAGAACACCAACAGCCTCAATTCCGGAATTTGTACAGTTTGATAAAGGGAAATCGATAATTCTGTATTTACCGCCAAACGGAACAGCGGGCTTGGCAATCTTTTTGGTCAACACACCAAGTCGAGAACCCTGACCACCTGCAAGAAGCATAGCAACAACTTCTTTTTTAGGTAACATCATTTAATTCCTCCATTATAATAAATTTGTTTATTTTACGGAAATTCTGCCGCATTACTTAATAATAACATTTTCTGTTTGTCGAATTATAACAGATTACTGCATTAAATGTTAATAAATTAAGTCCACACCGAATTAGACCGAGCAAAAAGCCCAACCTAAACAATTGTAAAAATCTGTATAAGCAAATACAATTTCGGTATGCTACATCATCCTCTTTTACTATTATATACCAATCAAATTTTAATTACAATTGATGTTATACATAACAAACAACGGATTTTTTGTGCAAATTTACAAAACCGTCCGTTGTCACATATTCTATTTTTGTAATGTATGGTATTTTAATATAATTAAAAAAGCCATACCGGACTCTTGCCCGGTATAGCCCCATTATTTTATAGATCTATATTAAAAAATTTAAATTCTTCCTGTTACTTCAAGTACGACAGTACCCGGCTTAACTTTCCATACTCCTGTTGGTTTTTGTTTGAATGTTGCGGCAGGAACCGTTATCTGATTTGGCAAAGTTTCAAAAACACCTGTTGTTTCATCGTAGGTGTAATTTACACCCTCTCTCCACTCTTTTCCGTTATAGGTTACATTTATATCTTTCAAAGCAGGGTCAAAAGTGTCGGTAACAATAACATCTCCTGATGCTTCGGTATTACCTGTATTGGTTATTGTGAAGGTATAATTCAATTTGCAGTGCTCTGTGATTGTATCCGGGCATAACGATTTTACTATGGCCAGCTGTGCTTCATCGGCAGTTGTAATAGTTTCAGAAGCTACAACAGGACCCGATACCGAACATCCGCTGACAGTTACTTTGTTGGTTATTTCACCATCCGTGGACGGGTCTGCAAATTCGTTCACTTTTACGGAATATACAATTGTTGTATTTCCGTTTGCAGGAACAGTTATTCCGGTAATTACCAACGGTTTCTTGTCTGTTATTGTCGGATCAGGCTGTAAAACACCTTCGATAAAATACGTTACTGTTCCGTCAACATAGGTCAGCGGTACTGTTTTTTTCTTGCCCGAACCACAAGCTCCCAAATTATCGGTCAGGGTCAGCCTTTTAATCGGTCTTTTGCCGGAATTTATAATATTAATAACATAGGTCACAATATCACCTATGTTGTAGGTTGAATCAACTGCGGTTTTAGTTACGCTTAAAACTTCAACGATTTCGCCTGTTACTATATTTGAATTTATAACATTGTCATTATATGACAAACTTGCTTGATTTGAAAAAGTTTTCATTTTTTACCTCCTTTATTTGTCAGAGGGGATTTCCCTCAATTCATAATATGTAATTGAATAAAAAATGTGTTATAATAAACTTGGGTGAGTTTATGTACTATACTTATATGCTTTTATGCAATGACAATTCCATATACACAGGGATAACAACCGACCTGAGCCGACGCTTTTATGAACACCTTAACAGCCAGAAAGGGGCAAAATACACACGCACACATACACCTTTAAAAATTCTTGCAGCGTGGAAAAGCAGTAACCGTTCGACTGCTTCAAAGCTTGAATACCGTATAAAAAAACTGACGAAAACTGCCAAAGAACAAATTATTTACAACAATGATTTTAGTGTATTTGATAGCAAAATTGATAAATCAGAATATCAAAGATTGTATAACTTTTTTTCTTCTTCGCTTTGACATATATACAAGATATATGTTAAAATAACTTTATATAAAATTTATTTTTTGGGGGTATTTTATGAAAAGATTAGTTGCGGTTCTTTGTGTGGCATTTATGTGCCTTTCTTTCTGCGGGTGCGATTTTATTAAAAGCTTTGAGGAAGGTTTTTCTGATATAGATTCTGTCAAGAAATACTCAACAATTCAAGAGTATATTGACGCTACAAATATTCAGTCTGAGATTGATATGACAAATGCCGACACAAGCATTGAAGTTTTTGTTGAGGGAGAAGACAAACTTGTTTACGAATACAAATACAATGAGCAGATTGATTTGGACAAAAATGATATTACAAAAGTAATTGATGCCACTCTTAAGGGTGTTTCGGCAGCGTTTGTAAATGTTGCAAAAGAGCTTGCAGATAATGTTGATGTAAAGAACCCTATCGTGGTGCTAAGGTACCTTAACGCAGACGGTACAAATATTTACGAAAAAGAGTTTACAAAGGACACAAAAGTTGAAAACACAGCAAAAATGACCGCCGGTGACAATTCTACAACTTACGAGTCACTTGACGATTATCTTTCAGACAGCACAGTTCAAGACTTTTTTCAACCGACAATCGACGCCTATGCTGAACAGGGTATGAAGATGACAATTTCGGCAGAAAACGGTAATCTGCTGTACGAAGTTACCTATAATGAACAAATTAAAGATGAAAACCTTCCGGCAACAAAGCAGGCACTTCAAAGCTCAATGAAAAACTCTTCGGAAATTTATATCAACATTGCAAATTCACTTAGAGAGTATATTGAAAACACTGACAAAATGACGGTTATCGTACGTTTTCTTAACGCTGACGGCACAAAAATTTACCAGTGCAGTTATTCTTCTGAAAAAACAGATTAAAAAACTTGTTAAATAACTGTAAATATGGTAATATGTCTATATCTTATAGAAAATTTAAGGAGTATATATCAAAATGAAATTAAAAGAATCAGGTGAGATGTATCTGGAAACAATCCATGTTTTAAGTCTAAAAAAACCATATGTTCGTTCTATTGATGTTGTGGACTATATGGGTTACTCAAAACCAAGCGTAAGCCGTGCAGTAGGTTTACTGCGTGAGGGCGGTTATCTTACGATGGACAGCGACGGTTCTTTACACCTCACTGACCTTGGCAAAGAGGTTGCCGAAAAAACATATGAACGCCACACTGTGCTTTCCAAATTTTTTATTAATATCGGTGTAAGCGAAGAAGTTGCAACAGCTGATGCCTGTAAAATGGAGCATGTCATCAGTGATGAAACCTTTGCAGCGTTGAAAAAGTACGCTCACCTTGACTAAAGCTTTACGGAGGTGTACCGCTTTGGCAATTCCAAATAACCCAATGATTTTACTATCTTACATTAACACCCAACTGAGGGATAACTATCCTGATTTTGAGGAGTTGTGCAAATCTCTCTGCGTTGACGGTGATGAAATAAAGCAAAAACTTTCTGCTATAGATTATTCATATGATGAAACACTCAACAAGTTTATTTAAAGTTATTTTAATAAATAATTAAGGATGTATCAATTTTACTTTGATGCATCCTTTTTTCATAATTTGTTCGTTAAACCATCTGTTTAATTTCATCTTAGGATTATTTTTTCTACACAGAATTTTCACAAAACAGGAATATACTTTAATCATCAAATAACCGAGGAGATGATCTTATGAAGAGAACAGATTATATTGTTATTCCGGCATATCAGCCTGATATAATACTGGTTGATATTGTAGACCGTATAACATCAACCACAAATTTTTCTGTTGTGGTTGTCAATGACGGAAGTGATAAATCCTGCGACAGCATATTTAATGCCATAGAGTGCAAATGCAAGGTGCTTTCGCATTCTTCAAATCAAGGCAAAGGCGAAGCACTCAAAACCGCCTTTAAATATCTTCTCAATATAGCA
Organism: Ruminococcus sp.; assembly: GCA_017458105.1. Taxonomy (GTDB): domain Bacteria; phylum Bacillota; class Clostridia; order Oscillospirales; family Acutalibacteraceae; genus Ruminococcoides. The sequence continues at coordinate 34,985 of JAFTGC010000041.1, forward strand.
AATGACGACAGCGTCATAGCTCTTATGGATGCCGACGGACAACACAAGCTAAGCGATGTATGCAACCTGATAAAAGAAGTAAAGTCCGGTGACAACGGTTTGTATTTAGGCTCAAGGGAGTTCACAGGTAAGGTACCTCTTCACAATAAGTTAGGCAACAAAATCACTATGGGACTGTTCAGACTTATTACAAATATTGACATCAGCGACACTCAGACAGGACTCAGAGCTTTCAGAGGAAAACTTCTGGATGAATTAATAAAAATTGACGGCAGCCGTTATGAATACGAAATGAATATGCTTTTAAAATTTGCAGAAAAGAAAATTCCAATTCGTGAAATGACGATAGAAACCGTATATATTGACGGAAACAAATCCTCACACTTCAATCCACTGCTCGATTCAATCCGAATTTACAGAGAAATTCTCAAATTTCTTGCATCTTACGTAACAGGATTTGTTGTTGATTATCTAATATATGCACTGTTGATTTTTATGGGATTTGGTCTGACTGTAAGCAATGTGTTTGCAAGGTTTGTAAGTGCAACGGTTAATTTTCTTTTAAATCGTAATTTCGTTTTTAAAAGCAAAAACTCATTTTTTAAAAGCCTGATTAAATACACTGCCCTGGCTGTATTTATTTTGATCTCTGACACTGCTTTACTGATGCTATTCACAAACATTTTAGGCATCAATTATTTTGCGGCAAAACTTATTGTAGAACCGATTATGTTTGTTTTTAACTGGACAATACAGAAACTTTTTGTGTTCGGAAAAACCATTAAACCCATAAAACCGACTAAAATAAGGAGGTCAAGATAATGTTTAAAAAACATCTTTGGGCGATAATTTACACGGTAGTTTTAATTGCTTTCACTGTGTATATTTCGCTTGACACTTTTGTAATCAAGCGTGTTTATAATGAGAACGCAGATCAGATTAATCTCTCTATGTTTGAAGAAAGTACAGAACAAAGTGTAACTCAAACAGAAACCACCGTTGAAAATCAGATTGAAAACACAACCACCGAAACTAAATCTGATGAAAACAGTTACAGTGACGATAACATCAGCATTAATCTTACCGAATATAACGAGTACAATACTCACATATATGTTGCTGATGTAAAACTATCTTCCGCACAGTACCTTAAGACAGCCCTTGCAAATAACTCCTATGGCAAAAACATCACACAAAAAACAAGCGAAATGGCTAGCGATAACAACGCCATTTTAGCTATAAACGGAGATTATTACGGAACACAAAACAGCGGTTATGTAATAAGGAACGGAGTTCTCTATCGTTCCGAAGGCTCGGATAACGACATCCTTTGTGTGATGACAGACGGCTCACTGAAAATTACAAACAGCAGTGAAAAAACAGCTGAACAGCTTGTTTCAGAGGGAGTTTGGCAGGCATTTTCTTTCGGACCGGCACTTATAAAAAACGGGGAAGTTTCAGTAAGTGAAGGTGAAGAAGTAGGCAAAGCTATGGCGAGCAATCCACGAACCGCAATTGGTATAATTGACGACTTGCACTACATTTTTGTTGTTTCAGACGGAAGAACAAGTGACAGCCAAGGTCTTTCACTATCTCAACTTGCAGAATTTATGAAAAACCTCGGAGCAACAACCGCTTACAATCTTGACGGCGGCGGTTCATCAACAATGTACTTCAACGGCAAGGTTATAAACAACCCAACCACCATGGGCAGAAGCATAAAGGAAAGGAGCGTAAGCGACATTGTTTACATCGGATAAAAGATATATTTTAAAATCTATTTTCACCTATATTATTTTTACAATCATAACCGCAGGTTTCGGCTTTGGATACGAGCAATTCAGCCACGAGGTTTACTCCATGTTTATGATTTATGCATTTTTGGTACCGCTGGTTTTGGGTGCACTGCCTCTTATAATAATAAGTCTTTTCTTTAGTAATCATCTGCCGTCAAGGTTATCGCTGAACCTTTACAATTCAGGTATTGCAGCACTAACAGTAGGAAGTATTTATCAGGGTGTTCTCGAAATTTACGGAACAACCAATAACCTTATATTTGTTTATCTGATTGTTGGCACACTCTTCTTAATAGCCGGAGCAAGTGTATATATTGCGAAAATTGCAAATCCTAAATGAATTAAAATCCATAAATTACCAATAATACCATATGAAAGAAAACAATGTAACACATTTTAGGGTTATACATATTATGTGGTATAAGCGAAACGCAATACCGCAAAGGTCATATTGCTAATGCGGTATTGCTCAATTTATGGATACAAAGGTGCTTTCTATGAAAACAAATAAAGAAACCTTCGCAATAATCGGCGGCGATATGAGATGCTACTACCTGGCAAATGCACTCAGAAATGATGGCTACAATGTAAAGCTCTGCGGTTTTGACAAGCTGACAGACAGCTGCGAAATTGCAGAAGCCCTGGACAGTGACATTCTCGTTCTTCCTGTTATACCGTTTGAAAACGGCAAACAAATAAGTTCCCCTTTCACAGACGGAAACATCAACCTTGACGGCTGTGCAGAAAAACTCAGCGGAAAACTTATTTTTACAGGTAAAAAAGAAAATTTCCTCAGGGAGTTTCCGCTTATAAGCTCCCAAAATGTAAAATCATATTCCGATAATGAGGAATTTTCCGTCAAAAATGCCGTTCCCACTGCTGAAGGTGCAATTGAAGAGGCAATGAAACATTCTGACAGCACAATAAGCGGGAGCAAAATACTTGTCTGTGGCTATGGCAGAATAGGCAAAGTGCTTTCTGAAATGCTGAGAGGAATGGGTGCAGATGTTACAATATCCGCCAGAAAAAAAAGCGACCTTGCCTGGATTGAACTTAACGGTTTTAAGGGCATAGTCACAGGGGAATTTCATGATATTTCACATTACAGTATAATATTCAATACAGTTCCTTTCCTCGTTTTTAACAAAGAAATTCTGGGCAGAATCAGCAAGGACGCACTGATAATTGACCTTGCTTCAAAGCCGGGCGGTGTGGATTTTGACGAGGCAAAAGCCAGGGGAATAAGGACGGTTCACGCCCTTTCCCTACCGGGTAAAACCGCACCGAGGTCTGCCGGAGAAATTATAGAAAGCACCATACTTGGCATTCTTGAGGAGGATGACGGGTGAGTAAACTTGCCGTCGGATATGCTCTGTCGGCTTCGTTTTGTACCTTTGCAAAGTCCATTGAACAGATAAAAAAGCTGGTTAAGCTCGGCTATGATGTTGTGCCGATTATGTCATTCAATGCGTCAAGCAAGGATACACGCTTCGGAACTGCAGAGTCGTTTATCAGGGAAGTTGAAAAAATCACCGATAAAAAAATCATCAGGACTATTGAAGATGCAGAACCAATAGGACCCAAAAAAATGTGTGATATTCTCGTTGTTTCACCTTGTACAGGCAACACAATGAGCAAAATCGCTAACGCAATAACCGACACCCCCGTTACAATGGCAGTAAAAAGTCACCTTAGAATTCAGCGACCGGTGCTTTTAGCAATAGCTACAAACGATGGGTTAGGTGCTTCGGCAATCAACATCGGCAAACTTTTAAACACAAAAAACATCTATTTTGTTCCAATGTCACAGGATGACTGCGTTAAAAAGCCAAACTCCCTTGTGTGTGATTTCACACTAATTCCACAGTGTGTGGAGCTGGCTTTAAAAAATAAGCAGCACCAACCTGTGTTCATATAAATTAATAAGGGTTGTATCAAGCAAAAGTTTGATACAACCCTTTGTTACATTCAGTTTATTTAATATTTACTTATGTCAATTTCGGCAGTATTTTCCATACTCTTATCTTTTCCAAAGATTTTAGGTTTGGTTTCTTCTTCCGGTTTTGTTTTTTCATCTGAGCCAAAATCGTCACCGTAGTCAGAACTACTGCGTTCAGAGCGAGGAATGTAGTACTTTCCGTCACTGCCTGCATGCTGAGAAACCCTGCCATGCTTTGATACAGGTGCCTGCGAACTCGATTTTTCTTCAATATTTTCTGCAGGCTGTTCAGAATCATCCTTTGGTCTGCCGTCTGTTTTTCCTAGAGCACGCTTTTTATTTTTTACTGTAAGAACAATAAACACAACAAGTGAGGCTACAGCTAATACAATGCAAACAATACCTGCAGTAAGCATCCAATTAAGCTTATCCCAAAATGATTCATCCTGATTGGATTTCTTTTTTATATAGGAGAAAACGCTGTTAGAATCATCATCACTTTTTTGAGCTGCCGAAAGCTCCTTTGCAATTTTTTTCCAATTACTGTTTTTCAGCTCGGTATCATCAACATCATCAACATCCGATTTATAAAGTGAGGTATAATCTTCTGTCGGTTCGGTTGTTTCTTCCTGATAAAAATCCTGTTGATTTTCAAACTCAGTTACCGGCGGCTCATAGTACTCGGTTGTGTACTCCTGATTAGCTTGTGTGTACTGTTCATATGAATTATCATCATAATATTCCTGAACAGTTGTATAAACAGGAGCTGCTGTTGTATAAATCGGTTCGGCTGTTGTATATATAGGAGCTGCCGTTGTATAAACAGGAGCCGCTGTTGTATAAACAGGTTCTTGAGTATATTCAATAGGAGCTGCGGTTGTGTACACCACAGGAGGATTTGTTTCGGGCTCATAATATCCTGTATCACCCTCAACATCCGCATAAGCCGGTGTAACCGAAAGCAAAAGCAACACCAATGTTATTATAAAAATTGAAAGTACGCACAATAACCTTTTGTTTATTTTTAACATAGGGAACACCCCTTACCTTGTAAAAAAATCACTCTTCGGAGGCTGCAGTTGTGGTTGTTTCATCTTCCGGCTTTTCCCAGAATATATCAGGGTCATACCTGTTTATTACAGACTCATTAACTTCACAGTCAAGTTTTTTAGCTTGTTCCTGAAGATAATCTGTATATTCTTTGCCCTTCATACTTGTAAGTACGGATTCCCTTGTGCTATCGTCCTTTGTAAGGTACTCCGACTCTGCGTCCTTTGTATTGAGCTTTTGAATTACATAAATTGTTTTTGAATCGTCTTTACCGATTGTAATTGCCTTTGCCTTACCCTGCTTAACATCGGTAAACTCTTTGGCAACATCTTCACCAAGGGACGAAGACGAAAGGTTGTCCTTATCAAGCTTTTCACAGTTTGTTGTCAAAGTGTCCTCGGTAGTTGCGTCGCTCTTTGTGTACTTCAAATATGCACTGCACTGGGATTCGACAGTTTTTCCGCCGTTTATAGCCTTCACATAGCCATCTGCCAGGCTTGTGAGTTTTTTCTGCTTTTTATCGTCATATGCCTTATTTGAGGTATTGCCGTCATCATCAGTAACAGACTCATAAAGAGGCACTGTAAAATATGAATAATATGTGTAGTTTTCGTCAAAAAACTTCTTCAAATCACTGTCAGAAACCGGATTTGTTCCGTCTGCACCGTAAATAAGGTCAAACAGCCGTGACTGCTTTGCAGATGTAACATACTGAAGGTCACAGTAGCTCTCAACAGAAATGCCGTACGGTTCAAGAATCTCCTGTTCAGGAGTTGTTGCATAGCCGTACTGACTGTACTGAGAATACATATAGCCAAGCTCCCAATCCTGCTTTGCTGTTTCAAGATAAGCAGCCTCGTCAACGGTAGCATTCTTTTTTGACATCTGATCGTCAATATAAAGAGATTCTCTCACAATTATATCAGCTTGCTCTTTAATCCAATCAGAAGCCTTAGCTTTGTTGCCGTCATCATCGGTTATTGTAAGGTCAAGAAAGCTCTCATCTTCTTTGTAGCCGTCAGCTTTTTCGGCATAAGTTTTTGCACGGCTATAGGCATTGTAAAGTGCAAAAATATAAACACCGATTGATTTTTCATCGTCACCGTACTTATATGACCACTGAGCTTTTGTACTGATTGGTGTACATGCAGCAGCCGAAACCAACACTGTACCGGCGAGCGAACCTGCAAGTATTTTTTTTATTCTTTTAAAATTCATCTCGTTTTACATTCCTTTCAGTCAATATACCTACTAACATACCATATTATTATACTATACAAATTTAAAAAAGTCTATAAAAAATATAAATTTTTAAAATTCGACAAAAATTTATGTTGAATTACATTAAAACCAAGAGGTAATTTTGCAATTAATCGAACAATATCACTGCTATTGTGATTTTTTTCTTCTCAAGGTAAATATATATACCACTACAAGAATAATCACCGCAACCAGAATGATTCCGATATATAAATAGTATTGGTTGATATTCAAAGTTTTTTCTTTAGAATTATTGGATTTTTTTGTACTTGACGGCTGTGTGTTGTCAATTGTTTCATTGCTTTTTATTTCGGTTTTTAAACCTAGAACTTCAGGTGCTTTCTTTGAGTTATCCGACCATGCAGGCGTCTTAGCAAAGCCTTTTTTAGATTCTTTTTCAAGGTAATTTTCAACAGTAACTGTATATTTGCTTTTCCCCTGAGCATACTGCGTTCCGTCAAGTGCCTTAATTGATACAACATTGCCGTCTTTATCCGTGATTTTTCCTTTGTTATAAATGGTTGAAACGGTGCTGTTGCCTGTTACAACCCAAGTGCTGTTTGCATCTATATAAACATTACACTTTTTTTCATCATACGAATTGACATTGTTAAGCTGGATTTTTCCGCTGAATGAAGATTTATTTTTAAGATAAACATTCAGTTTTGAATTTGGTTCACGCAGTATTTTTCCGCTTATTTTCTGATTATCAGCTGTGAAAGAACAATCAGATGCACCTTCGCAATTAAGCAGATAATCATTGCTCTTGCTGTAACTGATTTTTGTGTTGGACAAAACAATTGCAGCCTTTGCATTATCCACTAAAAAAACTCCGCCTTTTTTATTTGTGAGAGTACAGTCAACTATATTTAAGCCGGATTTTTCAACGCTGTTTTGTATGGCAAAAGCGTAGGCACTGCTTCCCTTCATAGCTGAATTTAAATTACATTCAAAAAAGCTGAGGGTATTTTTTCCGCTTACATCAGCTATTGCTGACTTTTCAGCCGTTAAGTCAATGTCATGCAGTGCAATATTTGCATTGGCATTAATTACAACAGAGTTTGCGGAATCGGTAATTTTTCCGCCGTCCAGAATGATTTTTCCGCCGTTTGAACCGTTTATTGCAGTTGCATTACCCTTTGCGTTAATGTTCAGATTATATCCATACACTTCACCACCTGCAACAGCCACTCCGTAAGAATTTTTCTCTGAAGATATTTTAGTACCTGCCAAAAATGCAGTACCCTTACTATATGAAAATACAGCCGAGCCAAAGTCAGCTGTGCATATCAGTCCGCCGTTTTTTACATATGTTGTTCCATTTGTTGTCAGTAAAGCTGAACCTAAACCATAATATTTTGCATACGACTCGCCATATGAAAGAGCACCGTTGCTTGTGATTTTAACACCGTCAAGCAGGAGCTGTTTTGCACCTTTGTTTAGCACGGCACATTCATTATCTGCCGAAGATTTCACTTGTGTTCCGCTTAATGTTTTATTTGCTTTAAAAGTTTTTACAGCTTTTAAGGCGGAAGGTTTTTTCGGAATTTCTTCTTTAACAGGAACTGTTGTTTGTTCTATATAATTATAGCGGTCGTTTAATGTATCATCATTTGTATATCCGTTGTTGTAATCGGAATTATAATCGTCGTATGAATCGGTATAATCATCTGAATAGCTGTCGTAATCATCGTTATAGTCATAATAATTCCATTCATCAGCAAACGCTGACGATGTCAACGAACTTAATATGACAGCAGACAATAAAATTGCTGAAAGTTTCTTCATTATAACATCCTCTATCCCAAATAATGGGTTGGCAAAAAAGTTTTATCACAATTTTCTGTTTACGCAATAATATATAATGTAAAAGGAAAGGAGGCAAAACAATATGTTTAATAACGGTTGTGGCGGCAACAATTGCTGCTGGATTATCCTTCTCGTTATCATTCTCTGCTGCTGTTGCGGAAACAATAACAACAACGACTGCTGTGGTAACAACAACTGCGGCTGTGGCTGCTAAACCCTGAATTTTTAAAGAAAAATTAGTAAGGGGCTGCCCCAGAACTTCGGTTTTGCGGCAGCCCCGTTGTATCTAAATTTATCAGGAATGACTGCCAAGTCTGCGAAAACGAGCGTAGCGTGTTTGTAACAGTCTTTCGGTATCCAATGCGAGATTTTTGTCGAATGTTCTTGCTATCAACATTTTGAGTCCTTCAAACATTTTTCTATCGTCAATATTTGACGGCTCACGGATAATCCTCTCGACAACACCCAAATCGAATAAATCATGGGATGTTAGTTTTAAACACTCCGAAGCCTCAGGTGCCTTTGTGCTGTCTTTCCACAAAATAGAGGCACAGCCCTCAGGTGAAATTACAGAATATATGCTGTCTTCAAGCATCCATACTTCATCGGCAACTGCAAGTGCCAACGCTCCGCCAGAGCCTCCCTCTCCGATAAGCACAGAAAGAATCGGAGTTTTGAGGGTCATCATTTCCATAAGATTTTCCGCAATCGCAAGACCCTGACCTCTTTCTTCAGCATCAATACCGGGGTACGCACCGCTTGTATCCACCAGACAAAGAACAGGACGGTGAAATTTTTCAGCTTGTTTCATAAGTCTGAGTGCCTTACGGTATCCTTCCGGATTTGCCGAACCAAAGTTGCGTGCCATACGCTCCTTGGTATTTCTGCCCTTTTCAATTGCTATAACTGTAATAGGTACATCATAGAGCATCGCAAGCCCTGCGACAATCGCCTTATCATCACCAAAACGTCTGTCGCCGTGAAGTTCAAAGAAGGAACTGCCGAACATTTTGCCAATATAATCAACCGCCGTCAGTCTTTTTGAATTTCTGGCAGCCTGAACCTTATCATAAGCACTCATCAGCTATTCTCCTTTACATTGTGCATAATAAGAAGCGTTGAGAGGGTTTTACGCAAATCTTTACGCTGAACAACCGCATCAATAAAGCCCTTATCCTGGACAAACTCTGCCTTTTGAAATCCCTTAGGCAGTTTTGTGTGTGTAGTCTGCTCAACAACTCTTGGACCGGCAAAACCAACAAGTGCATTTGGTTCGGATAGAATAATATCGCCCTCCATTGCAAACGATGCTGTAACACCGCCGGTTGTAGGGTCAGTGATAACAGTGATATAGAGCAAACCCTCGTCGCTATGGCGTTTTACCGCACCGGATGTCTTTGCCATTTGCATAAGAGAGAGTATTCCCTCCTGCATACGGGCACCGCCCGAAACAGTGCAGACAATAACAGGCAGACGGTTTTCGGTTGCATATTCAAATGCCCTTGTGATTTTTTCACCGGTTACCGTACCCATTGAACCCATCATAAAATCGGGCGACATCACGCACAGTACAACATCCATATTGCCTATTGTACATTTGCCTGTTACAACGCTCTCTTTCTCACCGCTCTTTTCTCTGGCGGCTTCGAGCTTTTCTTTATAATTAGGGAAATTAAGTATATCATCACTAATCATTTCCGAATCAAACTCTGTAAATGAATTTTCGTCAGAAAGAAGTTCAATCCTCTCCCTTGCTGACATTCTGAAATGATGATTACACTTTGTGCAAACCCTATGATTTTCCTGCAAATCACTTGCCAGCAACATATTGTTGCACGCAGGGCATTTTACCCATAGAGAATCGGGTATAAACGGCATACTTTCAGCAGATGACTGCGAACCCTCAAGTTCGTTTTTAGGCTTTAAAAATGTAAATAAATCCAATTATAATCACTCATTCTTAAATAATTTTATCCGTTTCTGCGTTTTTCAAAATCGGCAATAAAATCGGTTGTATATGTACCGTCAACAAACTCTTTCTCCGAAAGAATTTCCACCTGCAAATTGCGGTTGTGTTCAATACCGCCGATTGAAAGTTCGGAAAGTGCCATCTTCATTTTACGGATTGCAAGTTCACGGTTTCTGCCCTGTACAATCACCTTGCCAACCATACTGTCATAAAACGGTGGTATTACATAATTTTGGTAAATTGCTGTATCAAATCTAACAAACGAGCCACCCGGAATGTGAAGCTGAGTAATTTTACCACATGACGGCATAAAGTTTTTGTCAGGATTTTCTGCATTTATTCGACACTCAATTACATGACCATGGAAAAAAATCTGATCCTGAGTTTTGTTGAGCTTTGCACCCGCCGCCACTCTTATCTGCCACTGCACAAGGTCAATACCTGTTACCATTTCTGTAACACCGTGCTCAACCTGCAGTCTGGTGTTCATTTCCATAAAATAGAAGTTTTTGTCTTTATCGAGCAAAAATTCAATTGTACCCACAGAGTTGTAATTGACTGCTTTTGCAGCCTTTGTGGCTGCTTCCATCATATTTTCACGGATTTCAGGTGTTATGGACGGACTCGGACTTTCTTCAATCAGCTTTTGGTTTTTACGCTGAACAGAACACTCACGCTCGCCAAGGCAAAGAACATTGCCGTGCTTATCGCAGAGAATCTGCATTTCGATATGCTTAACCGGGTGCAGGAACTTCTCTATATAACAGCCACTGTCGCCAAAAGCCGCCGCTGCCTCACTTGAAGCACTCCTAAAGGCATTAAGAAAATCTCCATCCTTTTCAACAAGTCGAATACCACGACCGCCGCCGCCCGAACGAGCTTTTATCAAAATAGGGTAGCCTATTTTTTTAGCGGCAGCCCTTGCCTCATTTTCATCAGTAATGACTTCCGTGCCGGGTGTTACCGGAACACCTGCCTCCTGCATTGTTTTTCGGGCTTTGTCCTTATCACCAAGACTGCTTATCATATCTGAAGAAGGACCTATAAATGTGATATTGCACTTTTCACACAGTGTAACAAACTTTGCATTTTCCGAAAGCAAGCCGTAGCCCGGATGTATTGCCTGAGCACCCGAATAAAACGCAATTGTGAGAATCGAAAGCATATTGAGGTAGCTTTCACCAACCTGTGCAGGTCCCACGCAATAAGCCTCATCAGCAAGCGAAACATGCAAGGCGTTTTTGTCGGCTTCGCTGTAAATTGCAACGGTACTTATGCCCATCTCACGGCAGGCACGGATGATTCTTACGGCAATCTCCCCACGGTTGGCAATTAAAATTTTTGAAAACATAAACTATTCTCCAATCTGCAATGCAAAGTGCAGCTGAAATTTAAGGATAAAATCACTTATCCTGAACAACAGCAAAGGACATCTCAGCCTGAACATGAAGTTTGCCGTTTACATAGCCCTTTGTGCTAATAAAGTAAAAAGGTTCCCTGATTTTTGTAACAGTTGCTACAGTTTCAAAAGTATCACCCGGCAGAACCGGCTTTTTAAACTTTACATTATCAAGCTTTGTAAAGTACGGTGTACCGCCTTTAACTTTATCAGCTAACAGTACACAGCTTGACTGCCCCATCATTTCGCAGAGAATTACGCCCGGAACAACGGGGTTACCCGGAAAATGACCTTTCAAAAAAAATTCGTCACCCTTAATTGTATATCTGCCCTTTGATGTATTTTCGTCCACCAGCTCAGCTTCATCAACAAGAAGCATATTGTCACGGTGCGGAATAATTTCCATAATTTCGTCACGGTTCATAATTATCACCCTATATGTAATTACTTTAAAGCAAACATAGGCTTGCCAAATTCGACAATATCACCATCATTAACGAGGACTTCTGCAATAACTCCGTCCTCTTCTGCTTTGATTTCGTTCATCAGCTTCATAGCTTCTATAATACAGATTATATCTCCCTTTGAGACATGCTTGCCCACTGTCACATACGGTTCAGCATCAGGTGAAGGTGCTTTGTAAAAAACACCAACCATAGGTGCATCTATTGTTTTAACAGTCTCTGTAGCTTTCGCCTCTGCCGTTACAGCAGGAGCAGCCGCAGCAGGTGCCGACTGTGCAGCCTGAGCTATTGGCTGAACAGGCTGGGCGACATTATCCTGTGGAATTGCCTGTGCAGGAATTCCGGCAGAAAATGTTACGGCAGGTGTACCCGGAGCACTTTTTTCAATACGGATTCTTCTGCCCTTTTTGGACTCAATTTCAAGAACTGCAAGGTCGTTTTTCTTCGCAATTTCAATGAGTCTTTTTACATCATCGAGGTCATATCTTTTAAGTTTGAAAACCTGCATTACTGCTCCTCCTGATACTTCCTGAATATAAGACAAGCATTGTGTCCGCCAAAACCAAGATTTGTAGAAGCGGCAACATTTACATCCCTCTTCACTGCCTTGTTAGGTGTGTAGTTAAGGTCGCACTCCTCGTCAGGCTCATTCAAGTTGATTGTAGGCGGTATAATACCTTTGTTGAGTGCAAGAACACTGACTATAGCTTCAAAGGCACCGGTTGCACCAAAGAGGTGCCCTGTCATAGATTTTGTTGAAGAAACATTCACTCTGTATGCGTTTTCACCAAGTGCAAGCTTGATTGCCTTTGTTTCTGTCAAATCGTTTAGGTGGGTAGAAGTTCCGTGTGCATTCCAATACCATTCTTCGTCACCTGTTACACCTGCCTCTTGCATAGCAGCCTTTATAGCATTTGCAGGAACCTGTGCGGTTGAGTCAGGGGCTGTAATATGGTTAGCATCACAGGTGTTGCCGTAACCGGAAATTTCTGCGTAAATTTTTGCACCACGAGCCTTTGCGTGTTCGTACTCTTCAAGTATAACGCAAGCACCGCCCTCACCGATTACAAAACCGTCACGGTTCTTATCAAAAGGAATTGAGGATGATTCAGGCTCATTTTTTGTTGTGAGAGCCTTCATATTCTGAAAACCTGCAATTGCCAGCGGAGAAGCTGCTGCTTCTGAACCGCCTGCAATGATTGCATCGCAGTAACCGTTTTTAATTGCATGGAAGGCTTCGCCGATTGCGTGTGAACCTGTTGCACAAGCCGTTACAATCGGAACACAAGGGCCCTTTGCGTTAAACTTTATTGCAATTGTACCCGAAGGCATATTTGAAATCATCATAGGAATGAAGAACGGGCTGACTTTTTTTGCACCGAACTTTTCCATATTTACCGAATTATCATAAAAGCTTTTAAGTCCGCCGATACCTGAGCCGACATAAACACCGAGTTTTTCAGCTTCAATATTGCCGATAATACCGCTGTCCTCAACAGCCTCGGTTGCTGCGGCAACGGCAAACTGAGTACAAAGGTCGTTTTTTCTGATTTCTTTCTTTTCAAAATACTTTGTAGGCTCAAAATTCTTTACAAGCCCTGCGATTTTCACCTTTAAACCCTCTGTGCTAAAACGCTCCTCGGGAATAAAATCAATTCCGCAAACGCCGTTTATGAGGTTTTCCCAGATTGTAGGAACATCATTGCCAACAGGTGTAACTGCTCCGAGTCCCGTTACTACTACTCTTCTCATTTCGGTCACCTTTCTATACTTTAAATACTTTAAAATCAAAATTTTGCCGTTACAACAGCATCACATTGCCATACCGCCGTCAACCTTGAGCACCTCACCTGTTATGTAGGCGGCATCATCTGAAGCAAGGAAGCAAATTGCATTTGCAACATCCTCAGGCTTTCCCCTTCTTCTCATAGGTATACCTGCGTCAATACTCTCCTTAACCTTGTCACTTAGGGCATTTGTCATATCTGTTGCTATATATCCCGGAGCAACTGCATTAACAGTTACATTTCTTGCACCGAGCTCCTTAGCAACCGACTTTGTAAGACCTATAATACCTGCCTTTGAGGCGGAATAGTTAGCCTGACCTGCGTTGCCCACAATACCTACAACCGAAGCAAGGGAGATAATTCTGCCGCTTCTCTTTTTCATAAAATGTTTGTAGGTTGCCTTAATCATATTGTAGGTACCCTTTAGGTTTACATCAATTACAGAATCAAAGTCCGATTCTTCCATTTTAAGAACAAGTTTATCGCGAACAATACCTGCATTGTTTACAAGTATATCAATCCCGCCGAAATCACTGATAATTTCGTTTACTGTATTGGTTGCAGATTCAAAATCTGCAACATTGCTCTGATAAAATTTTACCTTAGCACCCTGTTCTTCAAGCTCTTTTACTGCAGGAGCCGCTGTTGCTTCGTCACAAATGTCTGCGATGATAATTGTTGCACCCTCTGATGCAAGTTTTTTACAAGTTGCAAAGCCAATTCCTCTTGAACCGCCTGTTACAACTGCAATTTTATTCTCTAATTTCATACTGTTTCTCCTATATTATACAGTGAGGGCATCGAGGTCCTCTTTATTCTCAACTTTTACGGCTGTTACATTACTGTTGATTTTTTTGATAAGTCCTGTAAGTGTTTTTCCTACGCCTACTTCAATGAATGTATCAACACCGTTGGCAATGAGGTTTTCAACGGTTTTTTGCCATTTTACCGGGTTTTTGCACTGGTTTGTAATGAGAGATTTAAAGTCGCCCTCATAAGGTTCTGCTGTGAAGTTTGAGTAAATAGGAATTTCAGGCTCGTCAAGCTCCAAATTGCTGAGGTACTCTGCCAGTCCATCAGCTGCTTCCGCCATATAAGGTGAATGAAACGCACCGCTAACGGCAAGCGCCTTTGCTCTGCCCTTATTCTCCTTTATTTTCTCACAAAAAGCGTCCTGAATATCTTTATTCATAGCCACAACTGTCTGTGCAGGCGAGTTATAATTTACAGGCCAACACTCGTCAAACTCAGAGCAGATTTCTTCAATCTTTTCAGGTGAAAGCTTCATAACAGCAACCATGGAACCCGGTGTTGACTTTGCAGCCTTGTCCATAAGTTCAGCTCTTTTACATACAAGTCTGAAAGCATCTTCATAAGAAAGAATTCCGCTAAAACCTAAAGCCGCAATCTCTCCAAGTGAAAAACCGGCAACATAATCGACCGTCACACCTTTTTCCAAAACAGCCTCTGCCGCCGCAAGGTCAGCTGTAAAGACCGCAGGCTGAGTATTCGCAGTTATCGAAAGCTCTTCCTGAGTACCGTTAAAACACTGCTCTGAAGTACCTTGCCTGATTTTGTCAGCCATTTCGAACACTGCCTTTGCAGACGATGAAGCATCATAAAGCTCTTTACCCATACCCGGATACTGAGCTCCCTGACCTGAAAATACCAGTGCTACTTTACCCATTGTGCTGCCCCCTTGAGTTTTTCTTCCGCCTGAGCAAACATTTCCTCAATCATTTCTCTTGCAGGCTGTTCTTTTTTAACCATAGCCGCAACCTGTCCCGCAAGAACTGTTCCGTTCTTTACATCACCGCCACGGGCAGCCGCACGAAGTTTGCCAACACCCATATTTTCAAGTGTTTCGTCATCGCAAGATGTTTTATCATATTCGCATTTTGTGTATTCTTTAGTAAAGGCATTTCGGATACCTCTTACCGGATGGCCAAGCCTTTTGCCTGTAACTACCGTATCAAGGTCCTTTGCCTTTAAAATTTTATTCTTATATTCCTGAGAAATTGTACACTCATTACACACAAGAAAACGCGTTCCAACCTGAACACCCTTTGCACCAAGCATAAATGCAGCGGCAATCTGCCTTCCGTCTGCAATACCGCCTGCTGCGATAACCGGAATATTGACAGCATCAACAACCTGAGGTACAAGTGCCATCGTTGAGAGGTCGCCAACATGACCGCCGCTTTCGCCGCCTTCAGCAATAACTGCATACGCACCACGCTTTTCAACCATTCTTGCGAGTGCTACAGAGGCTACAACAGGTATAACCTTAATACCTGCTTCATTCCACATAGGCATATATTTTGTAGGAGTACCGGCACCTGTTGTTACAACTTTTATACCCTCTTCCACAACAACCTTTGCCGCCTCATCAGCAAAAGGCGATGCCAGCATAATGTTTACACCGAAAATTTTGTCGGTAAGCTGTTTGCATTTTCTGATTTCTTCGCGAAGCTGTTCGCCGTTTGAGTTCATTGCTGCGATAAGACCCAGACCACCGGCATTGCTTACACCTGCTGCAAGGCTTGCATCAGCTACCCAAGCCATACCGCCCTGAAAAATCGGAAATTCAAGTCCAAGTTCTTTATCTATGACCGTACTAATCATTATGTACCTCCTTATATTCAAACCCAATGTACTATACACTAATGGGTATAACTGTCCAATCTTTACCATTGTACAATAAATCCGTGTTGTTGTCAATAATTGTACAGGGTTACCAATCGGTAAACTTTTTTGTAACCACACTAAAATTGCATAAAATATTAAACACTTTAATACGCTCTTTGGCAAAGTACGGGCATCACCACCTGTACTTTGCCAATAATATTAACTGCAATAGTCCTCAAGGGCAATTCTTAGATTTTTATCGCCGGTAACATTTATCCCCTGTTTGAGTTTTTCTTGGTCCTGGTACGGTAAATTTTCTATGAGTGTGTCGGTGGTGATTATAGGCTCAGTTTCGTCTTCGTGAAAAACCGCCAGTCTGCCGTTGTCGTTTTTAAGTACATACACTTCCTCTGTGATGACTGTTTTTTGTTCGGTCAGGGTTAAATCCTCAGTCTTAACCTGAAAAGTTGCCGAAATTATAACAAGCACCATCAAAATTATTGCTGTAAAAATAAACGCAATGTACTGCCTCATTTTATAACATCCTCTCACAATTTATTTTATATTCCTACAGGGAATTATTTTTTCATAAAATTACACTAATATTCATATTGGAAAAAATTTTTTTTGCAAATATTAAGAAAATGTTTAAAATAGGTTTATTTTTGAAAAGAATGATGTTATAATATGTGGTAGTTGTGTCTTAGTTTATTTTTATATTATTAATTGAAACAATACATAAATTATAAGGCAACAACAAAATACGAAAAATGCTGAACTTTAACCGACACAATAATAGAGTTCAGCTGACAAAAAACAAAGGCAATACCGCACAAATATTTTGCGTAAGATACAAAGTTACACTTATGTACAAAACCCGTAAACAGGGCGTTTATACGGTATTTCCTAAAATATGCTATCCGCTAATGGAGGTGGTCGTTTTGAAAGAAACTGACATCAGCAAGCTTACCACTAAAAGGAATGCCGGCAGTAACGACATCGAAATTGACAAAAAAGGTGCCGTGCGAGGGATTTTATCCGGAATCTGGAAAATTATCTTAACGCTTATTATGGTTGTTATGTGTGCACTTATAGCAGTTGGGGTGAGTATTGCAATTTATATTTACGGAATTGCAACAGAGCCTACAGGCATTGACCTTGTGGCAACCAGTCTTAACCTGACGAGCTTCATATATGTTCAGGACGAGAAAACAGGCGAATGGCAGGAGTATCAATCACTTTATTCAGGTGAAAACCGAGTATGGGTTGACTTTCAGGATATTCCTCAACAAATGAAAGATGCCATTGTTGCTATTGAAGACAAGCGTTTTTATGAACATCACGGTGTTGACTTACAGCGTACGGGCGGTGCGATTTTTTCGCTGGTTTCCGGTACAAGCAACTACGGCGGTTCTACCCTTACTCAGCAGTTGATTAAGAACCTTACGGACGACAACGCTGTTTCTCTCAACCGAAAAATCAGGGAAATTTTCCGTGCTATAAATGTTGAGAAGGAATACACAAAAGACCAGATACTTGAAGCATACCTGAATGTTGTAAACTTTGGTAACAACTGCCAGGGCTGTGAAGCGGCAGCCGAGCTTTACTTTGGCAAAAAAATTCAGGACTGCTCAATTGCCGAGTGTGCAGCAATTGCCGGAATCACCCAGAACCCGAGTAAATGGAATCCTCTGATGTTCCCGGAAAAAAATAAACAGCGACGCGAGATTGTAATCAACGAGATGTATAATCAAAATATGATTTCCAAAGAAGAGTACGACAAGGCGATTAAAGAATCTGCCAATATGAAGTTTAAGGGTTACAATCAAAAGAAGGAAAAAGAAGAAGTCACTGTTCAAAATTGGTATATGGACGAGCTTTACTACGACCTTCGTGACGATATAGCCGAGCTTAACGGAATTTCGATAGATGCAGCCTCAACAAAAATTTACACCGAGGGCTACAAAGTGTACTGTGCTATGGACACAAAAATGCAGAAATACATCGAAAAAGCAGGCTGTGACATAGACAAAACCTACGACCCGGACCTACAGATTGGTATGACGCTTATGGGCTATGACGGAAGGGTTATTGCCACAACGGGTGCTTCAACCAAAAAAGAAGGCAACCTTGTTCACGACATTGCAACAATGTCAGCTTTGCAGCCGGGTTCTTCAATTAAACCTGTTATAGTCTACCCTTATGCCATTGAAAACAATCTGCTCACTTACGGCTCACTTGTAAAGGACGAACCGCTGGATGTTTATCAGGTAGCAGCTGACGGCTCCGCCATTGAAGGTCCTCCTAACTGGTATTCCGGTTACAAAGGCTCAATGTCATTGCCGGATGCAATTGAAATCTCTTCAAACGCAACAGCGGCCCAGGTTATGGATCAGATTACAACAAAAGCTGCCTACAAACAGGCAACTCAGCTTATGGGCTTTAGCCACCTTGATCCTAAGGATGGCCAACAGGTCGGTGCTTTGTCAATCGGTGGTATGACAGGCGGTGTTACGGTAAGAGAAATGGCTGCCGCCTACGAATACCTCGGTAACGGAGGACAGTACTACAAGCCTTACACCTACTACTATGTTACAGACAATGACGGCAAGGTTATAATAGACAATCGTGACGCTATGCCTATTCAGGCATACTCCGATGAAACCGCCGCTATTATGAACAGAGAGCTTTACTACAATATTTCAAACTCAAAAAATACTGAGGCATGGCGTTCAAGAATCAGCGGTTGGGAAATTATCGGCAAAACAGGTACAACCAATGACGATAAAGACAGCTGGTTCTGCGGCTGCTCACCTTATGCAACACTTGCCGTATGGACAGGTTACAAAATGCCTTCAACTGTTAATAACACCAGCGTTGCAGCGTCTACTTTCCAAAAAGTTATGTCACAGTACCTAAAGGGCAAGGAAAAGAAGAAGTACAACTTCCCGGCTGATATGCAGGAAATTTCATACTGCGTAAACTCCGGACTGCTCGCCTCGTCCTACTGTTACAACACACGGACAGGTTATTACTTTAAGGATAAAATGCCTGACTACTGCTACGGCGATCATTCGGGTACGGTTTACACCAACAACGATGATACCTACGGCAACAACAATAACTACGATACAGACTACGACTACAATAACTTTTATAACACAACGGCAGCCGCAACCGAAGCTGCAAGTTATGAAAATCAGTCTGAACCGGAAACACAGACCGAGGCTCCTAAACAAACCGAAGCACCGACCGAAGCTCCTAAACAAACGGAAGCAGCACCTGAACCTACGGCAGCACCTGAGCCTGAACCTACGGCGGCACCCGAACCGCAGCCAACTCAGGCGGCACCGGCAGCAACTGATGCTCCTTCGGGCGGAGATAACAATAATTAAATGAAAAACAGAGAATAAAATTCAGAAAAGGAAGAAAGAGGTATAAATTATGATTTCAGTAGCAATTATGGGTCACGGAACAGTCGGCTCGGGAGTAGCAGAGATTCTCTTAACTCACAAACACAAACTTTTCACTGCACTTGGTGAGGAGCTGTACATAAAGTATATTCTTGATTTGAGAGAATTCCCCGAAAGTCCGGTTGCAGATAGATTTACCAAAAACTTTAATGACATTATCAACGACCTTGATGTGAGCATTGTTGTAGAAGTTATGGGCGGAACAAACCCGGCTTATGACTATGTAAAACGCAGCCTGCAGGCAGGCAAGTCTGTTGTTACTTCAAACAAAGAGCTTGTAGCCAAACACGGTGCGGAGCTTTTGGCGATTGCTAAGGAAACCAACGCAAACTTCCTTTACGAGGCCTCCGTTGGCGGTGGTATTCCAATTTTAAGACCGCTCTCACAGTGCCTTGTTGCAAACGAGGTTGATGAGATTGCAGGTATCCTTAACGGCACAACCAACTTTATCTTTGGCAAGATGATTAACGACAATATGAACTTTGATGACGCTTTAAAGCTCGCTCAGGATCTGGGTTATGCAGAGCGTAATCCTGAAGCTGACATTGAAGGACACGATGCTTGCCGTAAGATTTGTATTTTGGCTTCACTTGCTTTTGGCAAACATGTTTATCCTGATTCTGTTTACACCGAGGGCATTACAAAGATTACACTTGATGATGTAAAACATGCTAACAACTTAGGCTATGTTATCAAACTTATAGGCGATGTTAAAAAGACTGAAAACGGCAAACTTGACATTTGCGTTTGTCCTATGCTTATTTCAAAGGATTGCATACTATCCGACATTAACGATGTATTTAACGGAATTATGGTTAAGGGCGACTGTACAGGCGATGTAGTGTTTTACGGCAAAGGTGCAGGTAAACTGCCGACAGCTTCTGCTGTTGTTGCCGATATAGTTGACTGCGGTAAGCACCTCAAGACCAGAAAAAGAATGTTCTGGACAGATGGTGACGGAAGCAATATTGTATCATATAAAGATAGTATAACATCTGTTTATTTAAGAGTTGAGGGCAATGGCGATAAGGCTGTTGAGGCTTTCAAAGATTCTCAAGTAGTTGATGCAAACGGCGAAACCATTATTCTCACCAAAGAATACCATTTTGGTGAGATTGAAGAAAAACTCGCTGCACTCAAGGCAGACGGTGTTAATGTACTCTCAGCTATCCGTGTGGGCAATATCTGATAAAGCACTTTGCCCGATAAAATAAAAGTAACCGACTGCGTTTGTGGTCGTTTAGAACAGGAGATTGTAAAATGGCACTTATAGTTCAGAAATTCGGTGGTTCTTCAGTAGCAGATGCCGAGAGAGTGTTCAATGTTGCAAAAATTGTAACCGACACTTACAAAAAAGGCAACGATGTAGTAGTTGTTGTTTCCGCTCAGGGTGATACTACCGATGACCTCATTGCAAAGCAAATGGAAATTAATCCTAACGCTAACAAAAGAGAGCGTGATATGCTTCTTGCTTCAGGCGAACAAATTTCTATTTCTCTTCTTGCAATGGCTATCGAAAAACTCGGCTATCCGGCAATTTCACTGCTGGGTTGGCAGGCAGGATTCCTCACAACATCATCTCACACTTCAGCCAGAATTAAAAAAGTTGACGGTCAAAGAATTAAAGATGAAATTGATCAGCACAAAATTGTTGTTGTTGCAGGATTTCAGGGAATTAACCCTAAGGATGACCTTACAACGCTCGGTCGTGGCGGCAGCGATACTTCGGCAGTAGCAATTGCGGCTGCTCTGCACGCAGACCTTTGCCAGATTTTCACCGATGTTGAGGGTGTTTTCACAGCTGACCCAAGAAAGGTTAAAAATGCTATCAAGCTAAAAGAAATCTCTTATGATGAAATGCTTGAACTTGCAACACTGGGAGCTCAGGTTCTTAACAACCGCTCAGTTGAAATGGCTAAGAAATACGGAATTGAGCTTGAAGTACTTTCAAGCCTTACCAATAAACCAGGTACTATTGTAAAGGAGAAACCAAAGATGGAAAAGATGATTATTTCAGGTGTTGCCAAGGACAGCGACATTGCAAGAATTTCAATAAAGGGTATTCCAAATGAACCGGGCTTTGCCTTTAAGGTATTTTCAAAACTTTCTGCTAAAGACATCAATGTTGACATCATTCTTCAGTCAGTCGGCAGCGAAGGCAGCAAGGACATTGCTTTCACAATTGCAGCAGACAAAGGTCAGGAGGCTGTTGATATACTCAATGCCCACAAAGAATCCCTCGGATTTAAAGAAATCAGACTGCACACAAATGTTGCAAAAATTTCCATCGTCGGTGCAGGTATGGAAAGCCACGCAGGCGTTGCAACAAAGATGTTTGAGGCACTCTATGACAACAATATAAACATCCAGATGATTGCAACTTCTGAAATTAAGGTATCTGTTCTCATTTCAAAAGATGATGCCGACAGAGCTGTTGCAGCTATACACAACAATTTCTTTTAATTAAAACGATAAATTAAAAGCGTTCTCTATCCTGATGTGACCCCCAAAAGTTGGACTTAAATTTAAAGCGTAGTAGTTTAACGGCTGCTACGCTTTTGTTATGCAGCCAAAAGATTAAGTCTGTAGTTGACAGG
>JAFTGC010000051.1 GCA_017458105.1 Ruminococcus sp.
TAGTTGTTGCAAATTAACTTTAACACAGAAGTTTCCTATTTGCTATTCTTTTTTCTATCTATTGTAACGTATCTATTGTAAACCTACACCTGCCCGATATTATTTTATAATTTGCTATTGAAAATAAAGTAAAAATAAGTTATAATAGAAATGTTATGAATTGAATACTTTTTGAAAACAGGTGATAAAATGAAAAAGTTTTTGGCATTGATTATATCGGCAATAGTTTTAACTGTAAACCTTGCAGGCTGCGGAACAGCTGTACAGCTGAACCAATCCGTTGAGGATTATAAGTTTAAAGAACCAATCAGCTCGCTGGTTAAGGCATTTAAAGATAAAAAGTATATTGAGGACAAGTCCACTGTTGTTGAGATGACCCCTGTAACTCAGGAAAATAATAAAGGTGACGAAAAAGAGTACGGCGGTTATCTTGAGATAGGTGCAGTCGAGGGTTACCGTTTTACAACTACTTATAACGAAAGCACAATTAACCTTGAGCTTTATCGCTATAATACCGACAAACTTGATTCAACCGCAAAAAATATTATTAACTCAGTAAAAAAAGACGGCAAGTTTAAGCTTGAAAACTCATCAGATGCAGTTGACGCATACCTTAGCAAGGACGAAACCTTCCTTATGATTTATCAGGATAACTCAACCGACGAAAAAAACACAAACCGCAAAAAGAAAGTAATCAGCTTTTTTGAGGACTACAAAAAGTAATAAATTTAAACGCAAAAAAATCCCCGATTCCGGGGATTTTTCTTATTCAATATTTTAATTATGCCTTGCCTACTGAACCGAAGAGTTCCATCTTCTCTTTAACAGTAGCCTTGATAGCCTCTGCACCAGGAGCAAGGAGCTTTCTTGGGTCAAAGCCTTTGCCCTGAAGGTCCTTACCTGCTTCAATATACTTTCTTGTTGCGTCTGCAAATGCAAGCTGGCACTCTGTGTTAACATTAATCTTAGAAACACCAAGTGTGATAGCCTTCTTAATCATATCAGCAGGGATACCTGTACCGCCGTGAAGAACGAGTGGCATCTCGCCTGTTTTCTGCTGGATAGCATCAAGTGTTTCAAATGAAAGACCTGCCCAGTTCTCAGGGTACTTGCCGTGGATATTACCGATACCTGCTGCAAGCATTGTTACGCCAAGGTCAGCAACTCTCTTACACTCGTCAGGGTCTGCACACTCACCTGCACCGATAACGCCGTCTTCTTCGCCGCCGATTGAACCAACCTCAGCTTCAATTGAAAGACCCTTTTCGTTACAGATAGCAACGAGCTCTTCTGTTTTTGCAACATTTTCATCAATCGGATAGTGTGAACCGTCGAACATAATTGAAGAGAAGCCTGCCTCGATACAAGCCTTAGCTCCCTCATATGAACCGTGGTCAAGGTGAAGTGCTACAGGAACAGTGATGTTGAGCTCCTCAAGCATACCGTTTACCATACCTACGATTGTTTTATAACCGCACATATATTTGCCGGCACCCTCGGAAACACCCAAAATTACAGGGCTTTTTAGTTCCTCTGCTGTGAGAAGAATGGACTTTGTCCACTCAAGGTTATTGATGTTGAACTGACCCACTGCATAGTGGCCTGCTTTTGCTTTTGTAAGCATTTCTTTTGCATTTACTAATGGCATTATTTAGTCCTCCGTAAATAATATTTTGACAAAGTATCTTGTCTACCACTTATATTATACTATAGCAAAAATATTTTATAAGTCATTTAAAGAAAAATGGAAATAATTCGTCAATAAATAAGTAAATTTTCAACAGCAATGCGGTGCAATTTATTCCACGCTCATCAGGTTTTCAACACCCTTGCTGATGCACAGTTTGTAACCCACTGCAGACAGCACCGCCATCAGCACAAACGCAGCGGCAATCCCTACACCCTCGCCTGCTCCGCACCACATCATCGCAAGCGAAACAAGGCATACGGCAACAGTTGTGGCAAGCACGATTGCAGTATTGATAAAAACATTGTAATTGCCCCTAAGTGCGTTTATCTCGTCATCCCATACGAGCTTTGGATTGATAGTGTCCATAAACAGTCCAAAGTAAGAAACAAACCACACGCAAATCAAAGCAAGCACAAGGTGAACAATCGGCATAACAAACACCGTTGCAGGCACATCGGCACCGCCGTTGTAAACCATACAATAGATATTAAACGCTATTATGTACAGAACCATACCCAAACCGCTTATTGTCACGCTTGCAACTGCTTTGGCGTGAAGCTGAGTTTTGAGCGGAACAGGTATGTACCGCATAAATTCAAAGTGCCTGCCCTCTCGGCTGATTCCCGCTGAGGCTATGCTGTTGATAGCCGTAACAAGCACCGAAACCACAATAACACCCAATGTTACATACAGCATCGCACTCAAGTCGCCCTTTAGATATGGGTCAAGCACGCTTGAAAGGAAGTTTGTCTGCCCCTGCAAAATAATGACAACCACAAAAAACACAGGCCACAGCAAATTAACGGCTATGCAATCCATAAAAAACGGCGGTGTTCTGAAAAGCACCAAAAATTCCTTTTTCAAATAACTTGCAAATATGCCTCTCTCCCGTGAAGCCGAAATAGCACGGTTAGTATCGTTTATGTCTTTTTTGCTCTTTGTAGTGTTTATGTCTGAAACACCTTTGATGTACATTTTTGAAGAAATAACCAAAAAAATCACTACGCAGACAATATTTATCAAAATGTACAGAAATAAATCAGACACCGAGCCGTAAACCGCACCCATAAGCAACGGAATCTGAGGAAAAATACCATTCATTACATTTAAAAATGTGCTGTCACCCGACGCAAGCGTTTGAGCAAAAGCCTCGGCATTGAAGTCATTCACACCCACAAGGGCGAGCAAGGCTCCCACAATAAGAAGTGCAGTGCCGACTCCTGTTATTTTGTTGAGAAAATCCCGATTTTTGATTGAGTGGGTAACATACATCAGCACAACACTGATAGTTCCGCAGTAAGCAAGCGGAACTATCGGCACGGTAATTATACCCACAATGGAGCTGACAACCCCCATAAACGAAAATCCGCCCGCAAACATAAAACCTACACAAACACCGACTGTAAGAATAAACTCCATTATGTTCTCACTTAACAATGAGTAAGTGAACTTTGCTCCGACAATCTCCTGCGGTTTTAGAGGCAGCGGCAACAGGTTTTCTATATCATTTGAAAAATAGAAAATATTTACTACAACATTAAAACCAAACACCACCGAAAGTATTGCTATAATATGCAACACTATATTGGCAGCCTCGGTGCTTGCACCTTTATCCAGCACCGCAAGCGATAGAGCATAGGTCACAAACCCAACCAATGCACCTGCCGGCAGCATAATGAGCAGTAAAATTGCTGTTCCCATTATTTTATAAAAGTGTTTGGAGCGTTTTTTCTCGGTTGAGGTTATTTCTGTTGTTTTCAAAAAAATCAATAATAATTTTATGAAATTTGTCATTTTTCCGTCAACTCCAAGAAGATTTCTTCAAGAGTTTTGCCCTTGTTAAGATTCTCAAGATTTTCAAGAGTGCCGTTATACAGCAGTTTGCCTTTATTGATGATGATAACTTTATCACAGAGTTTTTCAGCAACCTCAAGCACATGAGTTGAAAAAAACACGCAGTTACCGCCCTGAGCATGCTCACGCATCATATTTTTGAGTTCAAATGCACTTTTTGGGTCAAGCCCTATCAAAGGCTCATCCAAAATCCACACATCGGGGTTATGTACCAATGCGGCTGCCACCATAATTTTTTGACGCATACCGTGTGAATAGCCCAGCATAGGCGAATTAAGGCTCTCTGTCAGCCCGAAACGGTCGCAAACAGAGGTAAAGCGTTCTTTGCGTACATCAGCCGGAACACGGTAAATATCCGAGATAAAATTCAAAAACTCAACGCCCTTAAGCCTTAGGAACATATCGGGATTATCCGCTATGTAACCAATATGTTTTTTTGCTTCGAGGGGCTGTTTTTGAATATCAAAATCCTTTACGGAGATTTCGCCCCTGTCCGGTTTTAAAATACCCGTAAGCATTTTGATTGTTGTGGTTTTTCCTGAGCCGTTAGGTCCGATAAACCCGACGATTTCGCCCTTATTCACCTGAAAAGAAAGGTCATCAACTGCAGTCAAAGTATTGTTGAACACTTTTGTAACGCTATCAAACTTTATCACACAAAAAACTTCTTTCTCTCAAAAAAATTGTATAATTATTATAAAACACTTTTTCCAAAAATGCAATAAAAATACAATGTTTTTTTAATTTTTTATAAATTTTTATCTTAATTTTTACAATAGCTTGAAATCAAAAAAATATTATGCTACAATCTTTACAAACAAATTATAAAGAGGTAAAAGATGAGGATACAATCAACAATAAAAAACCGCAAAAAAGGTTTTACGCTTGTTGAGCTTGTGGTGGTTATAGCCGTTTTAGCAATACTTGCGGCAATTGCAATCCCTGTTGTGGCATACACCTTGAACAACTCAAAGGTAAGTGTAGCTGCCTCAAATGCAAAATTAGTTGAACAAGCGTTCAAGGAGGCAAACGCAGAAATTGCCGTTGAAAAAAGCACTATTTATACAGCAAGCTCGGATATATCGGATGTTTTTAACAAAAACGGAATAACTGACATTGAAAGCAGTGTTACTTTAAACAGCATAACATATGACCTTATGTGGAGCAAAAGTAAGGAGCAGTGCGATTACGTAAACACATCAAACGCTGTTGACATTACGGGCAAGGCGATAACCGCCGCCGACTGGACAATAAAAATATCGCCTACCGATAAAACAAAGATAAGTTCGCTCTTTTAAAAAAGGCAGTTTCGGAATCATTTGAACCGAAACTGCCTTTTAAAATAAGAGCAATTTTATGTAATCAATATTTCTCCCTATTTGCTATATCCTTTCTGAACAAAAATTTAAAGCATGTTCTGACAAAAGGTTGAATGAAAAACATTTGTGAAAAAAACGCAAACGGAAAATTAAAGCACACCAGTTTTAGCCAATTGGCAAGCAAAGTAAATACATTAAAGCCATCGTAGTAAGGATAATAAAAAATTGCAGCTAAAAAGCTCATTGCCGGGCACATAAGGCATACCGTTGCACTGATTATTGCCGACTCAAACAGTACGCTGTGAGTTTCTGCAGGGTTAAAAACTTTTGAAGCCAGCTTAAATGAAAATGTACTGCCCATTGTTACCTCAAGTGTATAGGCAAACAAAAACTCAACAATAACAACCAACCAAATTGGCACCCACGCACCAAACATATAGACGCCGCCTTGGTTTTGTATGGCACTCAGTACGCTGTCGGCTCCCGTTACTTCAATCAAAGTTGCTCCGTTCACTACATATAGGCTGTAAAAAACAAAAGCATGAACAGTGATAACAACCGTAATAAAAGCAAAAACACACCTCTGGAATTGATTTCTCGGCATAAAAAACATCCTTTCCTCTTTAACACAAAAAGACACAAGCTAAGCCACGGTTAAACAGATTACATAATACATCTTTCAGATACAATGCATTGTTCCGTAATCAGATTTACTCGCCATGGCGAAACTTGTGTCGTTGTGCATTATTTTATTTACGAGTATATTATAGCAGAAACTGTCTTTTCGGTCAAGCGAATATACGGCGAAATTTATATCATTATATAATCATCCGTCTGCAACTCGTTCAAATCATACGGAGTTTGCTGGTAGACGAAGTAATTCAGCCAATTTGCAAAGAGCAAAAACGCAGTGCTACGCCACTTTTTATCAGGAGTTTGAGTTACATCGTCCTTAGGGTAGTAACTATACGGAATTTTAGGGTTAATACCCTTTGCAATATCCCGTTTGTATTCGGCGTCGAGTGTCATTAGGTCATACTCGGCATGACCGAACACAAAAACATCCCTGCAGGACTTATCCGCAACCACGGCAATGCCTGCCATATTGCTTTCGGCGAGGATTTCGAGCCTTTCGTCACGGCGGATTTCTTCGGGAATACTCTCTGTGTAGCGTGAGTGAGGCATCATAAACACATCATCAAGCCCACGCATAAGAGGGTGCAGTGCATTCTTTATTCTATGGCGGTAAATTCCGCTTAGTTTTTCATCCAGAGCGTGTTTACCGATTCCGTAATGATGATACAACCCGGCCTGAGCACCCCAGCATATATGAATTGTTGAACATACATTGCGTTTGGACCAATCCATAATTTCAACAAGCTCGCCCCAATAGTCAACCTTTTCAAAATCCATCTTTTCAACCGGTGCTCCTGTAATTATCATACCGTCATAGCGTTTATAACGGATTTCTTCAAAGGTTTTGTAAAATGTATCAAGGTGATGTTTGCTTACATTTTTTGCCTGATGGCTTTTGGTATGCAAAAGGTCAATATCAACCTGAAGCGAAGTGTTGCCGAGCAGGCGGATAAGCTGAGTTTCGGTTTCTATCTTAGTAGGCATAAGATTGAGAATCAAAATTTTGAGGGGTCTTATATCCTGCGACATTGCCCTGTCCTCAGGCATGACGAAAATATTCTCCTCCTCAAGGATTTTTATTGCGGGCAAATTATTTGCAACTTTAATCGGCATTTAAGCCCCTCCTTTCTTTATTCTATACCATATAATTCAGGGAAAATTAATATTGTTTACCCCAATACACCATATGCTTGGCTTTTTTGCCGCAGCATACACAAGTGTCACTCAGATTTTCTTCTTCAAAAGGAATACAACGGGATTTTACGCCGCCGGTTTCGTCCTTGATTTTCTCTTCGCAGGCAGTGTCACCACACCACATAGCCTTGATAAAGCCGGGGCGATTTTTAGCGGTGTCACAAAACTCTTCAAAGGTTTTGGCAACAAAGGTCTTATCCTGCATATTTTTCAGTGCCTTTTCGTACATACCGTCGTGTACAGCCTGCAAAGCGTTTTCAACCGCTGTTTCAAGCTCATCAAGAGAAACAAAAAGTTTTTCTCTTGTGTCACGGCGTACAATTACGCACTGGTTCTTTTCAATATCCTTAGGCCCCAGCTCAACTCTGACAGGCACACCCTTCATCTCATACTGAGAGAACTTCCAGCCCGGTGAATTGTCGCTGTCGTCAAGTTTAACTCTGTAGCTCTTTTTGAGCCTGTCATAAACCTGCCCTGCCTTATCGAGCACGCCCTCTTTGTGCTGTGCAATAGGAATAACCGCCACCTGAATAGGTGAAATCTTAGGCGGAAGCACAAGCCCCTCGTCGTCACCGTGAACCATTATAATGGCACCAATCATTCGGGTTGAAACCCCCCATGAGGTTTGGTGAGGATAGTGCTGTTTGTTATCCCTGCCCTGGAAGGTGATGTCAAAGCTTTTTGAGAATCCGTCCCCAAAATAGTGCGATGTACCGCCCTGAAGTGCCACACCGTTGTGCATCATAGGCTCGATTGTGTATGTTTCTTCGGCACCGGCAAACTTTTCTTTCTCGGTTTTTCTGCCGACAACAGCCGGAATTGCAAGTGTTTCCTTATAAAAATCAGCATAAACCTGCAACATTCTGAGGGTTTCTTCCCTTGCCTCTTCCTCGGTTTCGTGCATTGTGTGACCTTCCTGCCAGAGGAACTCGCTTGTACGCAGGAACGGTCTGGTGGTTTTTTCCCACCTTACAACAGAACACCACTGATTGTAAAGCTTAGGCAAATCCCTGTATGTTTCAATAATCTTACTGTAATGCTCGCAAAAGAGGGTTTCGGATGTTGGGCGAACAGCCAGCCTTTCGTGAAGCTCGTCCTGACCGCCTACCGTTACCCAAGCACACTCAGGAGCAAATCCCTCGACATGGTCTTTTTCTTTTTGCAAAAGACTCTCAGGGATAAACATTGGCATATATACATTTTCATGACCTGTCTCTTTAAAACGCCTGTCAAGGTCAGCCTGGATATTTTCCCAAATAGCATAGCCGTAAGGGCGGATAACCATACATCCCTTAACACCGCTGTAGTCAATCAGCTCCGCTTTTTTGACAATGTCGGTATACCACTTTGCAAAATCCTCATCACGGCTTGTAATTGCAGAAACAAATTTTTTGTTATTAGCCATAAATTCCCTCCGAATTCACTTTTATCGTATTATTATATTATACATAATATAGTGCGGTTTTTCAAGTAATATTTATTTTTAAACACGGAAATCAATTTTGAGAAACAGTAGAATTAATGACTTTTGTGATATCGGAAGGATTGAGCAGACAATCGAGCATTATTTTAGAAAT
>JAFTGC010000042.1 GCA_017458105.1 Ruminococcus sp.
TCGCTTTTTCTGTTTTGTGCAACAATATTTCATAATTCTTCTTTGTTTATTATGTGTTGAGAGGCTATCGCTTATTTGCGACAGCCCCTAGTCAAGGCGTGCCAATAATATAAATGAAGTTGCAATCTGCTTTTTCTATACTTTTCGTAACGAATAGTCAAGGATTTGTATTTGCTTCTGGTATATTATTTTTGGCATAGACAACCGACTTGATTTTTGATATTATTAGAACATATAAATTAAGAGCTTTGTATGGCTACTTAACAAAGTTTAACACGGTTATCTTTGATTACAGCGTATCAATTTTTGACACGTGAAACTGTTGTTATTCAGCGGAAAATATGGTATACTGTTAGAGTAAAGGCGGTGAGAAAATGAGCGAAAAATACTCCTTTGATTTTGACGAATATATCCGTCAGAGTGAGCCTGACAAACAGCAAAAGGGTTATATCTGGCAGACTGCTATCGGTTTGCAGGATGTTGACGGCTTGAAACCGTCAGAATACTTAATTGAGACCGCGAAAAAGAACATCGACGGCGACATCACTCTCGAAGAAGCAAACGACCTGATTCACAGCTATTACAAGAGTAAAACCGCAAGGCTTGATGTTGAGAACCGCACAGAAGAAGCGGACAAGGTTTCCGCACGTATCGCTCAACTTCTCTCGGAAGATGCTTTTGTATTCTCACCCGGTCAGTTGATTTCCATTCACCGCAGGCTGTTTGACGGCATTTATAAATTTGCCGGCACAATACGTGACTATAATATTTCAAAACAGGAATGGATACTGAAAGGCAAATCGGTTGTATACGCGGGTGCGGATACTATCAAAGACACTCTGAACTATGATTTTGATTTGGAGAAAAACTTCGATTACAGTGCCCTCAGCATAGACGAAAGCATCAAACACATCACCGGATTTATCGCGAATATGTGGCAGATCCATCCGTTTGGCGAGGGCAACACAAGAACCACCGCTATATTCGCAATCAAGTATCTTCGCTCTCTCGGATTTGAAGTTACCAATATTCTTTTTGCGAATAATTCGTGGTACTTTAGAAACGCGCTTGTAAGAGCGAATTACGCCGATATTCAAAAGGGCGTTTATGAGGATAAGAGCTATCTTGAAAAGTTTTTCAGGAATCTTATTCTCGGTGAAAAGAACGAGATGAAAAACCGCTATCTGTTAATCGGAGCAGATTTATCGACGGCTGAAAAAATCGGCGATAACGAAAAAATCGGCGATAAAAAATCGGCGATAAACACACGGACAAGACAGGCGATACTCGATTTTATGAAAGGCGAGAAGTTTGTAAAAGCGCGTGACGTTGCCGAAACAATCAAGCTCAAACCGTCACGTACCAGAGATTATCTCGGAGAATTAGTAAAAGAGGGCTTAATTATTGCCGAGGGCTCTAACAGAAACAGAATATACAAACTGAAAAAATAGCCGCTGAATTTCAGCGGTAATCTTTGATTGCGACATATCAAATACGGTTAGAAATATTGATTGTTCTATGGTGAAATATGGGGTAGACAATAATGTGGATAAAACTTGACCTTGATGGAATTGACTTTCACTTTCAAATAACAGGTTATCGAAAAAGCAATCGTGATAATTGGGACGAACAGTGGTGTAAAGTAGATATGACACTTCAAAGTCCTAATTGGATAGACTATCGTATCTCATCGGACATTTTACTTTCATGCGAAGTGGATCAACTTAGAGATAGCATTGATAGATTGCTCAATAACTCGCTGTCCGAACAAGAAGAACTCACTTTTATAGAGCCCGATTTATCATTCGTTTTGAATCCTCAAAAAGATTTACGTGATAGCGGAAAGTACTCTTACATTGCTCCGGGTCACGAGATAGTGGATATAGATGCTGATTTGCATGTTCACTTTTGGAACGGGGGACTCACAGCAAACTATATTTCTCTTTGTTTCGACAGATCCGATTTGGAAAAGCTATTAGTTTATCTTCGCTTGACAACAAGACTTATTACGAAACAGTCTCCGGAAGTTCAGGATTTGCTTGACAAAGACATCCTGAGATAGTGTTTCTTTCTGACCACATACCCGACCATATCGCCGTCCGGAGCACTTGGAAACAGTGCAGGTAAGAGTGCCAAAGAGCAAGTTTTCCGGAGCGGAAACCACTATATGCGGCTATATGGAAGCATCATCAGACTATTTTAATTATTTGGGACCACGATGCCGCAGGTTCCAGTCCTGTCACCTCGACCATACAAAGATGTCACTTATGATACAAAGTGGCGTGAGAAAAACCTCCGATTTTTCGGGGGCTTTTCTTTGCCCCTGCACCAATTTTTAGCCGTGAAAGCATTAACCGGGCAACCCTTTCGGGCTACCCGGTTTCTTTTTTGGGGGCTTAATGCAACAGCCCCTTTTGTATTATCTATTGAACTAAATTTCCGTTAGCGGGATTGTCCAAGACCTTTCCGTTTTCAGCAAAACGAGAGCCGTGACAAGGACAATCCCACGAGCGTTCCGTGCTGTTCCATTTGAGAGTGCAGCCGAGATGCGGACAGCGTTTCTTTGAAAAAGTCAGCAGATTCTTTGTCGCTTCAAAGCCGTTTACCAACAGTTGGGGTTTGAGAATACTCCTTGACGGATTGAAAACATCGGCATAATCATTCTCTTTACCAAGAATCATATCGCTGAGTATTATAGCCGCGGTCATAGCTCCCGTCATTCCCCACTTATTGAAACCACTCGCAACATAGAAATCACGAGTGCTTTTTGAATATTGCCCGATATACGGAATATCATCAAGGCTCATACAGTCCTGTGCCGCCCAAAAGTGTTTTTCGCTTGACCCGGGATAAACCTTGTCGGCAAACTCGCGCAGCTCGTTCCAGTTACCGCCATTTTGACCCGTGCGGTGACCTCCGCCGCCGAGTATAAGAAGGTTATTGTAATTTCTGAAAGAAAGTCCTGTCTTGTTTTCGTCAACATACATTCCGTCAACACTCTGGGCGTTTTCGAGTGCGATAACATAGGAGCGGTGCTGATATATCTTTAAAAAGTAACTTCCGTGCTTGTTGATAAATGGAAAATGCGTTGCCGTGATAACCCTGTCAGCGGTAATTTTCCCGTAGTCCGTAACGGCGGTGTTGCCTATCATTTCGCGGACAAAGGTGTTTTCATAGATATTCAATCCGTCAGCAATTGCGGCGATAAATTTTATCGGATTAAACTGCGATTGATTGGAAAACTTCACCGCACCCACAGTCTTTAGCGGAATTTTAATATTCTCACATAACTTCGCTTCATATCCGATTTTACGCAAAGCGTTCATTTCATCTTCAAGTTTTTTTCTGTCGCCGATACTATAAACATAGTTGTCCTTCACTTCGTAATCGCAGTCAATGTTTTTACAAAGCTCGGCGTATTTCTCAAACGCTTTTATATTAGCTGAAAGATATTTCCGAGCCGACTCAATACCGTTGCTTTTTAAGATTTTATGATAGTTCAGGCTGTGCTGAAAAGTGATTTTCGCAGTGGTGTTTTGCGTAGTTCCCGAACAGTTTTTATCCTTTTCCACAAGCACATATTTCACTCCGCTTTGATGCAGAAAATACGCGGTCAAAATCCCCACAATTCCTCCACCAATGATAAGTACATCCGTGCGGATGTCATTCTTCAATTGCGGGAACTCGGGCAGATGTGCCGTATCTCGCCATACTGATTTCATATATTTCTCCTTGTTATGATTGTACTATATAATAAGTGTTTCCATACTTCTCTTGAATAATCAGCAAATAATTTATAAATTGTCATGTTTATTTCATTGCCAGATTATCTTTTCCGTGGTAGAATTAATTTAACAAATAAAGGCGGAACAATTATGAATATACAATACAGAAAACCAACCATTGATGAAACTGATAGAGTATGCTATATCGTTCAACATACCGTGGCAGAGGTCTATCCCGATTACTATCCGCAGACGATAGTTGACTTTTTCGTAAGGCTTCATAGCATTGACAACATCAAAAAAGATATTGAGCAAGGCAAAATCGGTGTTTTGGTGAAAGACGGTGAAATCATTGGTACAGGCACTCACACCGAAAATCATATTACAAGGGTTTATGTTCTGCCTGAATTTCAAGGACAAGGCTTTGGCAGTATGATTATGGACGAATTGGAAAAAGAAATTTTCGCAAGCTATGATTACTGCGAGCTTGACACTTCCATACCGGCTTGTATTTTTTATGAGAACAGGGGTTATAAAACCGTTAAGCACATCAAGTATGACATTGGTGACGGAGCGTTTATGATTTATGAAATTATGAGGAAAGAAAAGAATGAGTTACACAATTAGAGAATTGCGCCCAAGCGAATATCCACTGCTCGAAGATTTCTTATATCAAGCGATATATCGGCCTAACAAAACGAATTTAGTGCCGAGGTCGATTATTGAAAAGCCCGAATTACAAGTTTACATAAAAGATTTCGGAAAGCAAAAGGATGATTACTGCTTTTGTGCCGAAGTTGAGAATAAGATTGTTGGAGCAGTATGGGTACGAAATATCAACGGCTACGGTAGCGTTGATAATGATACGGTTGAATTTGCGATTTCTGTTTTTGACGAATATCAAAAAATGGGTATCGGCACAGCGTTGATGAATAAGATGCTTGAATATCTCAACAAGCTGAATTACTCAAAAGCTTCTCTCGCTGTTCAAAAAGAAAACTATGCTGTCCGCATGTATCAAAAGGTTGGATTTGAAATCGTTGATGAAAACGAGCAAGAGTATATTATGATACATCAATTAGATAGCCAAAATGTCATACAGAATTGACAAAATATTCAAAACCATAACAGCTAATCCGTATCAGCGAAATACTTACCTTGAACTTGCACCTTGTGAAGCACTCAAGCCGTATATTCATTGCTTTTGGTATAGTAAGGATGACGGAGGATCAAAAGGCAGATCGCTTGTGATTCCCGATTTGTGTATGGATATTATCTTATACGAGTATAACGGATATCACGCAGACTTTTGCGGTATTAACAATCACTCGTTTTATTCTGTCAACACGGATACCGAACATTTTGGCATACGCTTTTACGCTTGGGCTGTTGCACTATTTGCAGATGATACAATGGCTGAAGCTTTAAATGCCTATGGTTGCACTCAAAGGTATTTTAGCGATTTCTTCAATCAAACAGCAGAAGAAATCTTATCCGCTGAAAGTCTGTATGAGAAAAAACGACTTGCAGAAAACTATCTGCTGAAAAAACTCGGCAACAGAAGTATCAATCCTTCTGTTTTGAATTCCATTGTTTACACTATCAGGAATAACGGAAAAGCAACTGTAAAGAATTTGGCAGATGATAATGCAGTCAGCAATCGGAAATTGGAGAGGGATTTTCTGAGTACAACGGGCGTATCACCGAAACAGATGATAAATCTTATCCGCTATCAATTACTATGGCAGGACGCTGTTAAGCGTGATTTTAATGTGCTTGACAGTGTTGAAAAATACGGTTTCTCCGACCAAAGTCACTTGCTAAAAGAATTCAAGAAATATCACGGATTGACCTTAACCGAAGCACGCCATGAAGTTTTGCACTTGTCGCATTTTTACAATACATAAGCTCCAAACTTTGCTAAAATGTTCTTATCAATTTTTAGGAGGAAAATTATGAACAAGATAACTTGTATATGCTTAGGCGTCAGGAGTATGGAGAAAGCAATTAAGTTTTACCGTGACGGTTTAGGCTTCAAAACGGACTGTACGGAGGATAACCCGCCCGTCTGTTTTTTCAACACACCCGGAACAAAGTTTGAGCTGTATCCGTTGGATTTATTGGCAAAGGATATCAGCGAGGATAATCCGCCGGCAGGTCACGGCTTCAGCGGTATCACTTTGGCGTACAATGTTGAACACAAGGAAGATGTCGATAAGGTGATTGAATTGGTGAAGCAGGCAGGCGGTACGATTGCAAAAGAACCTCAAAATGTATTTTGGGGTGGCTATCACGCCTACTTTGCTGATTTGGACGGATATTATTGGGAAGTGGCTTGGGGTCCCGACTTTCAGTATGATGATAATGGATTGCTGAAATTCTGATTGATACCTTGCCAAATAAAGCACAGAATGTCAGGAGTTTTCTTGTAGATTACGGTATAATCAAATCGTACTGAGAGGAGCGATAATATGGATTTCATAAAGGGCTTACAACGTGCGATTGACTATATCGAGGATCAACTGACAGATGAACTTGATTATGAGAATATCGCAAAGAGAGCGGCTTGTTCAACATTCTATTTTCAAAGAATGTTCTCTGCCTTATGCGATATGTCGGTTGGTGATTATATCCGTAAGCGGCGTTTAACTCTTGCCGGCAGAGATTTGAACGTTAATAAAGAAAAGGTCATTGACGTTGCCTTGAAATACGGATACGAAAGCCCCGAAGCGTTTGCACGGGCGTTCTCCAAGTTTCACGGGATCACACCGAGTGAAGCGAAACTCGACGGCTCAAAGCTGAAATCCTTTACCCGACTTTCGGTACAGATTACGATGAAAGGCGGTAACGCAATGGATTACAAGGTTGTAGAAAAGCAAGCTTTCAGGGTGCTGGAAAAGGTGGAAACACATCGGATTGTCAACGAGGAGAACTTCAATACAATCCCCGACTTTTGGGCGAGAAGTCATCAGGAAGGAACGGTTGAAACTTTGCTGAGCATGACAAATGATAACTCCTATATTTTCGGTATCTGCTACGGAAATTATCCGCATAACACAAACGAATTTGAATACGGTATCGGCGTAAAGTGTGATGATGGCTGTATCGCTCCCGACGGATTTCGGATTAATGAAATTCCGGCGAGAACTTGGCTGGTGTTTGAGATTGTCGGTGCAATGCCGAATGCTGTGCAGGATTTATGGCGGAAAATCACCTCGGAATTTTTCCCGACTTCCGACTATGAACCCACCTATGAAATGGATATCGAAGCCTACACAGCAGGCGTAATGACCGACCCGAACTACAAAAGCGAGATTTGGGTTCCTGTTGTGAAAAAGTGAATATGATAAAACACTCCGCAGATGGAAAGTAATCCGCCTGCGGAGTGTTTTTTAATTCATTTTTTAATTTACAAAATTATATGCACTTTTTGGTGTATTTCGACCAATAATGTCATAATATTTCTATGTGTATAAGTATTTCATTAAATGGAAAATAGTGATAAATTTGCGAAGGCTGTGAGGTATATCCTGACAGCGAAAAGTGTTACAAGAACAAATATGACAACCGCAAGATTCCCTTCTCTAAAATGATGGCATAGCTTACACACTTTTTACAATAATATTTATGCGTCTCTGCCGCAGCACTTTTTATATTTTAAGCCTGAACCGCATGGGCATGGGTCGTTTCTTCCGATTTTTTGTTTTTTAACAATCGGCTTTTTCTTTGGCTTTTCACCGTTGTCAGAAAGGTTTGCCTGTGTAGGCACGGCAACCTGCTCACGCTTTAACGCAAGGCTGATTGGGCTAGGGAGCGGTTTTTCTTTTTGATTGTTGACAATCACCTTATGTGCTTCGGCTGCTCTTTTTTCTTCCTCGGCACGCTTTGCTTCAAGCTCTGCCTGACGAGCCTTAACCGCAGCAATCTTTTTAGGTGATAGCAAGCAAAGTTTGACTGTATCCTCACGGATTGTTGCAATCATCTCATCAAACATATCAAAACCAACCAGCTTATATTCAACAACAGGGTCTTTCTGACCATAAGCGGCAAGGCGTATTGACTGTTTGAGCTGTTCCATAGCATCAATATGGTCCATCCAGTGAGTATCAACTGATTTAAGCAGGTAAACCCTCTCCATCTCACGGATTGTGTCGCTGTCGAGAACCTCTTCGTTTTCTTTATACATATCAAGAGCCTTATTTGTAATAAGCTCGACAATATCCTTTTTGTCAAGTTTATCAAGCTCGTCGTCACTGAATTTGAGAAATTCTTCATCGGAAGAAAGCCAGTTGTAGGTTTCTTTAAGAGAAGAAAGGTTCCAAGACTCACGAAGCACCGAGTCGTTTACATAAAGGCTTACATTCTCTTCGATAGTATCCTTTAGCATTTTGATAACAGTATCGTGAACATCCTCGCCGTTAAGTACCTGGTCCCTCTGACCGTATATGATTTCTCTCTGACGGTTCATAACATCGTCATACTGGAGAACATTTTTACGGATACCGAAGTTTCTTGTTTCTACTTTTTCCTGCGAAGACTCAATGATGTTAGAGAGCATTTTGTTCTCAATCGGAGTATCATCAGAAACTTTAAGGGTGTTCATAATTGACTTCATTCTGTCGCCGCCAAAAAGACGCATAAGGTCATCTTCGGTTGACAGATAAAACTGGCTTCTGCCCGGGTCACCCTGACGGCCTGCACGACCACGCAGCTGATTATCAATTCGGCGTGATTCATGACACTCTGTACCGATAATGCACAGACCGCCCACTTCTCTGACCTTTTCTGCCTCTTCTGAAATTTCGTCCTTGAATTGGTCGAGAAGCTCATTGAAAGTTTCTCTTGCAAAGAGAATATCCTTGTCATCTGTTTCTGAATGTGAGTCCGCCTCGGCAATAAGCTCCTCAGAGAACTTCATCTTCTTCATCTGAGTTTTTGCCATATACTCAGCATTACCGCCAAGCACGATGTCGGTACCACGGCCTGCCATATTTGTAGCAATAGTAACGGCACCGAACTTACCTGCCTGAGCAACAATTTCTGCCTCTTTTTCGTGATGCTTTGCATTGAGGACATTGTGCTTAATGCCCTTCTTTTTGAGCATTTTGGAAAGAAGCTCAGACTTTTCAATTGAAACTGTACCAACAAGTACAGGCTGACCCTTTTCGTGGAAAGAGATAATATCATTAATAATTGAGTTGTACTTGCCCTGCTCGGTAGGGAAAATAAGATCAGGTAAATCCTGACGAAGAAGCGGTTTATTGGTAGGAACCTCAACAACATCAAGCTGATAAATCTCCTGGAACTCCTGCTCCTCTGTAAGTGCTGTACCTGTCATACCGGAAAGCTTTTTGTAAAGGCGGAAATAGTTCTGGAATGTGATGGTAGCAAGCGTTTTGCTCTCGTTCTGAACCTCAACACCCTCTTTTGCCTCAATAGCCTGGTGCAGACCCTCATTGTAGCGTCTGCCTATCATCTGACGGCCGGTAAACTCGTCAACAATGATAATTTCGCCGTCTTTTACTATGTAGTCAACCTCATTACGCATAACGCCGTTGGCTTTAATTGCCTGGTTTACATGGTGCTGAACATTGAGGTTTTCAGGGTCGGTGAGGTTATCAAGGTGAAAGAACTCCTCAGCTTTTTTAACACCAAGCTGTGTGAGGGTTGCGGTCTTTGCCTTTTCGTCAACAATATAGTCAATATTGTTTTCTGCATAGAAGTCCTCCATATCCTCTTTGGCGTCAACCTCGGTGAATACATATTTTTTAAGGCTCTTTGCAAGCTTGTCGGCTCTTGAATAAAGGTCGGTTGATTTATCCCCCTGACCCGAAATGATGAGCGGTGTTCTTGCCTCGTCTATAAGAATCGAGTCAACTTCGTCCACAATTGCAAAAGCGTGGCCACGCTGTACTTTATTTTCTTTATAAACAACCATATTATCACGCAGGTAGTCAAAGCCGAGCTGGTTGTTGGTGCCGTATGTAATGTCGCAATTATACATGTTCTGGCGTGTTTCGTTGTCCATCTCCTGGGTTATAAGTCCGACGGTAAGCCCCAAAAACTTATAGACCTTGCCCATCCACTCGCTGTCACGGGTTGCGAGGTAGTCATTTACGGTAACAACATGAACACCGTCGCCCGTGAGTGCGTTTAGGTAAGCCGGCAGAGTTGCCACGAGGGTTTTACCTTCACCTGTTTTCATCTCGGCAATTCGACCCTGATGGAGGATTATACCACCGGTAATCTGAACCGGAAAGTGCTTCATACCGAGCACACGCCACGAAGCCTCTCGGCAAACTGCAAATGCGTCCGGGAGAATATCATCGGTTGTTTCGCCGTTTGCAAGTCTTTCTTTAAGAACAGCAGTCTGATTTTTAAGCTCGCTGTCGCTCATTGCTGTGTACTTTTCATCAAGTGCAAGCACCTTTTGAGTGATAGGCTCAACTCTTTTCAGCTCTTTTTTGCTGTATGAGCCAAACATCTTTCTTAATATATTCATAATTAATCATCCTTTTTGTAAATTTTCCCATCATAGAGGGTATTATAACACATATTTTCCAAAAAATAAAGAGGAAGTATGCAACTCCCCCTTAAATATATTTATCAAATTGAAAAATCAAGTAAATCACTTTTGAATTGATGACATACATGCCTGCAAAGCTGTTGAAGCAATAGGCTGAGCATAGGTTGAGCCGTAGCCGTCAACATCGGTTACAACAACCGCAAACGCAAGCGGAAAATCATCGTTTTGACAATAGCCGACAATCCATGCGTTGTTTTTGTTTGACTTGCCGTCGTCATTGGAGAGTGTAATTTCGCCTGTACCGGTTTTTGCCGCAACCTCAAGCCCTGACGGAAAACTGCCTTCGCCGTAAAAGTTTGTTACATTGTTACGCATCATCTTTGCAATAGTTTGTGCAACTGACGCTTCCATCATCTGACTGCCCTTACCGCCGCCGGTGGTTATACCAACCTTAGTAAGCAAGCTTGTGTCGCTGTCGATAAGATAAGGCAGAACAGGCTTACCGTCATTAGCTATGGCTGAGCAAATAATTGCCATCTGCATAGGGTTGACAAGGTCGGTGTACTGCCCTACACCGGACCATGCCAGTTGGTTAGGCGTTGCCTTGCTTACATCATAATGACCTTTTTTGACAGTTATATCGCCCACCGAAAAATTGGCATTTATGCCCATTTCTTCGGCAACCTCGGTCATTTTTTCAGGACCGAGTTCTTCGGCAATCTCTGCAAAAACTATGTTGCAGGAGTTTCCCAGTGCGTCCGATAAGGTTTCGTAACCGTGAGCCTCGCCGTCGTTGCAGTGAACATTGCTTGTTTCGTCGTCGCCGCCGATTTTTTTGACGCCCTCACAATACCATTCTTTTGTTTCTATATCATCAATATATTTTAAAGCCGCCGCTGTTGTGACAAGTTTAAAAACAGAACCGGGAGTGTAGGAACTGCCAACCACATTGTCAACATAGACACCTTCGTAACTTTCCTGATTTTCTTCGTTAATTTCAGGAGGAGCATTAGGGTCGTATGAAGGTGTTGAAACATCACATAAAATCTCGCCTGTTTCGTAATTATATACTATACAGGCACCCTTTCTGCCGTCAAAGCTGTCATAAACCGTACTGCACACATCAGCGTCAACAGTGAGCTTCATATCACAATTGCCCTTGAGCGAGGTTGGCAAACCGAGCCCCCAGACAAAGCTGTAGCCGGTAAGGTTCATTCTGTAAAGCGACTGCATAGAAGTGCCGATATTTACGGTATCGTCACCTACAACATGAAGCAGACCTCTGCGTATGCTCTCGTTTTCATTATAAACCCTTTCGCCATTGGTGGATTTGGCAAGGACAACACCGTTTCTGTCGGTTATTGTACCTGCTCGTGTAAGACCTCCGTCGGAAGAAATATGATTGTTATACGACATATTTATCCATGTGTTATGCTCGGTAACTACACGGTAGGAAAGGTACCCCACACCGCCCACAATCAGCACGGCAACCACCATTACCATCATACTTCTTCTCAGTGTTCTTTTCATAGGGTGACTTTCCTCCTTTCTAAGCTACTGACTTACGCTCTTTTTTGTGAATATGTCCTTTCGTCCGCCGCTTTGATAAAAGCAAGCAAACCCCAGCAGGCTATCATTGAAGAACCGCCTGCCGAAACAAACGGAAATGTAACGCCTGTCATAGGTAAAATATCCGTAGCACCCAAGACATTGAGTGCTGTTTGAACTATTAAAAGTCCTGCCGCACAGCAGGCAGATATTGAATAAAATGTACTTCTGCTCCTTGTTGCAATATCCTTTGAATATACAGCAAGCAAGAGGATTGCCCCAATAAGAATATAGCCGACAATCATACCAAGCTCTTCGCAAACAATACCAAAAACCAGGTCGCTTTCAGATGCAAAAAGATATTTCAAAAATCCGTTTCCTATTCCAACGCCGAACAACCCGCCTGACGCCATATAAGTAAGCACCCTTGACATCTGAAAGCCGACATCGTTCGGGTCCTCAAGCGAATGACCGACAACCGAAAATCTTTTTGCGATATACGGCTTTAGCCTGACAATCAACGCACCGCCCACGCCGGCTGTTCCGAGTGCGAGCAAAACGGTTTTTAAATCGCCGGAACGCATAAACGCAACAAACAAAAATGTTGCAAAGAATATAAGTGCCGTACCAAAGTCGCCCATGAGGGCAAGCTCGCCAACACAAATTGCCGAGAAAATTATAAATTCAATTTTGTTTCGCCTTGTCATAAGTGCGTCAAGC
The DNA here is from genome assembly GCA_017458105.1 of Ruminococcus sp. Classification (GTDB taxonomy): domain Bacteria; phylum Bacillota; class Clostridia; order Oscillospirales; family Acutalibacteraceae; genus Ruminococcoides. Next base: position 12,520 of record JAFTGC010000042.1, read on the forward strand.
GTACCTGCACCTATATAAATATAGAGTATTTTTACAACCTCGGACGGCTGTATGGAGATACCGCCAAGCGAAATCCAGTTTGCCGCACCGTACTGCACACTACCGAAAACAAGGTTCAGCCCCAACAGCCCTATGGCAGCGAGCATTCCCCAAAAGCGAAATCTCTGAACCCAGTCGGGTTTTTCAAGCAACTTTACTATTATCATAAAGCCGACTATCCCTGCGACTGCGGTGACTATATGTACAATTGCCATTTTGTCAGACTGGCGAACCTGCAACATAAGCCCCAGCCCCGTCAAAAACAAAGCCAGTGCTTCAAGCTCAAAATTAATTCTTTTAAGTACTATTGTTGATATGAAAAACACTGTCCAGCTTACTGCAACAAAAGCTCCGCAATAAACAAACGGCATATAGTCATTATCGTAATAATCCCAAGTGGCTTCAACAGCCATTAAAATATGAAAAATTGTAATTAAAACCATCAGCTTGTACTGCTTCATTGACGGTTTATTGCTGATTTTTCTCAAAAAACGGCTCGGACTTACTTCGCCGTCATATTCATCGCCACGCTCAACAGCAAAATAAGTTGAACCAACGCATATCTCATCATCTATAAGAACCTTGGTACGGCTTTTTGTTGTATCATCAACAGCGTGCAGACCCTTATTGATATTTTCCTTTGTATCCTGTATAAGGCTGTTTATAAAACCCTTACCTGCCTGGCTTGCATTGGAGCTGACACGCTCGCCGTTGACGAATGTACCGCTTTTGCTGCCGACATCGGTTATCATCCACCCCTCCTGCCGACGCATAAGGACGCAGTGATTTCTGGATACAGACGGGTCTTCAACGGTTATATCGCTGCCACGGCTTCTGCCGATTGAATTTTCCCAAAAAAGTACGGGGATTTTTTCGCCTGTATCAAGGTTGTGCAAAGTCAGGAGCGGTTTCTGAGGGCGTCTGTGACGACGCATAGATGCAAAAATTGCGTACACAATAACTGCCGCATAAAACGGAAGTATAACCCTTACACCGACAACACCTGCATCCAGCAACCACTGCATACACCGCACCACCTTTCCGATTCTATAATCTATTATTAGCTATATTATAGCATCTTTTTAAAAAATGTCAAATATGTAATTAAAAAAACAGGGATGTATCTGATACACCCCTGCTTTTCAGCGGATTTTTATATTATTCAACTGTAACTGATTTTGCAAGGTTACGAGGTTTATCAACATCATTGCCCTTTGCAAGTGCAGTGTAGTATGCAATAAGCTGGAGCGGAACTACCGCCAGCATAGGCATAAGAATTTCGCTGATTTTCGGAATTTTTATAATATCATCTGCAATATCGGCACCGACAACGCACTCCTCATCACACACAAGGATTACATACGCACCCCTTGACTTAACTTCTTTTACATTTGAAATCATCTTTTCAAGCAGGGCGTTTTGAGTTGCAACCGCAATAACAGGCATACCTTCTGTTATAAGAGAGATTGTACCATGCTTTAACTCACCTGCCGCATAACTTTCGCTGTGAATATAAGAGATTTCTTTAAGCTTTAGTGAGCCCTCCATAGAAAGTGCGTAGTCAAGCCCCCTGCCTATGTAAAGCAGTGAATCAGCGGTAATAAGCGTACTGCCTGCGTGCTGGCACTCGTCTACAACATGCGAGAGAGTTTCGGCAACCTTTTCGGGAACTTCCTGAAGGTCTGTGATATATTTAGCACACTCACTCTCGGTAATTTTGCCCTTGGCAAGTGCAAGCTCAAAGGCAAACAGATACATAACGGAAAGCTGAACCATATATGCCTTTGTTGATGCAACGGCAATCTCCGGACCTGCGTGCGTATAAATGAGCATATCAGCTTCTCTTGCAATTGAACTGCCCTTTGCGTTTACGATTGCAAGCGTTTTTGCACCGAGCTTTTTGGCAAGCAACATTGCAGACTTACTGTCGGCAGTTTCACCGCTCTGCGAAATTATAATAACAAGGTCGCCCTCGCCGATCAGAGGTTCTCTATACTTAAACTCAGACGCAATGTCAACATTTACAGGCACCTTGGCAAGTTTTTCTATCACATATTTACCAACCATACCTGCGTGCATGGCTGTTCCGCAGGCTACGATATGAATATTCTTGAAATTCCTCAGTGCCTCGGCAGTGATTCCGCACTCCGAAAGGTCAGGCATACCGTTGTAAATTCTCGGTAAAATTGTACGCTTAATCGACTCCGGTTGTTCGTTTATTTCTTTAATCATAAAGTGAGGGAAACCACCCTTTTCAGCAGCGTCCATATCCCAGTCAGCTTCCTGAAGCTCCTTGGTGATAGGGTTCATATATCTGTCGTAGAACTCAACACCGTCAAAACTGAGTTTTGCAATCTCGTTATGATTAATGAGGTAGTACTTTTTGGTGTACTGTAAAATAGCAGGAACATCCGAAGCTATGAAAGTTTCATCTTTACCAACACCGATAATCAGCGGGCTCTCTCTGCGAAGTGCATAGACAGTATCCGGATGATCGGCAAAAATGATACCCAGTGCAAACGAACCCGTTACCATATCTTCAACTTTACTTATTGTTTCCAGAGGGTCGCCCTTGTAATAAAGATTGAGCAACTGAGCTACAACCTCTGTATCTGTGTCTGAACAGAACTCGACATTTTTTCTTTTGAGCATTTCTTTGAGCTCAATGTAATTTTCTATAATACCGTTATGAACAACAGTGACATTGCCGCCTGTATGAGGGTGTGAGTTTATATCTGACGGTTTACCGTGGGTTGCCCACCTTGTGTGACCAATACCAACATGACCGTGCGGTTTACCCTCTTCACGCATTTTTGCAGAAAGGTCGGCAAGCCTGCCCTGTGTTTTAGCCACTTTAATTTTATCATCTTCAAAAACCGCAATACCTGCAGAATCGTAACCCCTGTACTCAAGTCTTGTCAACGCCGAAACAAGAACATCGCTGCAGTCCCTGTGACCTACATAACCAACAATACCACACATAATCCTAACGCTCCTAATTTACTTACATATAAAATCATATACGATTATATAACACTAAAAATGATTAATTTGTCTGATGATGGAAGGTCGGCACAAGCTCTGCCAACAGCTCCACCGCTTGTTTGTCGTCGTTATTTTCCGAACAAACTCTAAGCTTTTCAAGCCCTGAAAGCAATTCTTCCCGGTTTACATTAATTTGGTTACCAATAAAAATTTTGGAATTTTCTGTCTTTTTAAGACCTTCCTCGTCCATGAGAAGCTCTTCAAAAAGCTTCTCACCCGGCCTTAGACCTGTAAATTTGATCTCAACATCTTTATACGGAACTTTGCCGTAAAGACGGCAGAGGTTTTCTGCCAAAGAAGTAATCTTGACAGGAGCACCCATATCAAGGACGAAAATCTCACCGCCCTTAGCCATACCTGCCGCCTGAAGAACCAGCGAAACTGCCTCGGGTATAGTCATAAAATATCTGATAATGTCGGGGTGAGTTACGGTAATAGGCTTACCGCTCTCAATCTGCCGACGGAAGAGCGGAATAACCGAGCCGTTGCTTCCCAGTACATTTCCAAAACGCGTTGTGACAAACTCCGTGCCTTTTGTGGTGTTGCTCATAAGCTGTACAATCATCTCGCAACATCTTTTTGTAGCACCCATAACATTGGTAGGATTTACCGCTTTGTCGGTACTTATCATTACAAACTTTTTTACGCCGTACTTCTGAGCAAGCCTTGCAACATTATATGTGCCGAAAACATTATTTTTGACAGCTTCGCACGGAACGGTTTCCATAAGCGGAACATGCTTGTGTGCCGCTGCGTGCCACACAAGGTCAGGTTTAAATTCTCTGAAAACCTGCTCCATTTTGTCATAATCCCGTACAGAAGCTATGACGGTTTTCAGGTTTAAACTATCCTCATACTCAATAACAAGCTCCTGTTGAATATCATATGCGTTGTTTTCATAAATATCAACAATTACCACTTGCTTTGGTTTGTACTTTGCTATCTGACGGACCAGCTCCGAACCGATTGAGCCACCGCCGCCCGTTACCATACAAACCTTACCTTTAACAAGCTTTGCTACCGACTTTTTATCAAAAGTAATAGGTTCTCTGCCGAGAAGATCCTCAATTTTAATTTCTTTAGTCTGATGAAGGAGCTCTACCTTATTGTTGTCAAAAAGGATACGGCTGAGGTAAGGCACAATTTTTATACGACAACTGGTTTTTGAACATAGCTCGAGAATACGCTGACGCTCCTCCTCGCTGCAGGACGGAATAGCAAAAATTATCAAGCTTATGTTCTGCTCTTTGCAGATATTTGGAATATCGTGCGTTGAACCAATAACACGAATGCCGTTTACATTTGTGTTCTGTTTTCTGATATCATCATCAACAAAACCCACCGGAAAAAGGTTCCTTGATTCATTATTGATGTCCTTCCTTGCGGTGTAAATATCAGTTAAAATAATTTTACCCGCATTTCCGCAGCCGACAATAAGGGTGCGTTCTCCGGCGTCAATTGTTCCGGCGTCGTTTATTGTTATAAAGGCTGTCTTAAATATCAATCTGAACAGCACAACACCTGAAGTTGCCAGCACACCGCTTATAATAGTATATGGCAGAACAAATCTGAAAGTATTGTACCTGAGTGAAAGTATCAGCGTACTTAGCACAATACCCATAATCATCCCGACAACACAGGTCAAATAATCCCTGATATTGAAGTACCGCCACATTTTGCTGTATGCACCGCTCAAAAACAGCATACTAACACACACTATCACATTGATTAATATTGAAACAATGACATAAGGTGTATCCATAATGCTGATAAAGCCTGTTTTAAAGCCGAGTGTCTGAAGAATAAAATTCGCAACAATACCACACAAGGCGATAATAACAGCATCGGCAATGCACAGCATTACCTTACGGATATTAAAATCAGATTTTCTCATACAATCCCCACTATGAAAAAACAAATATATGTTCAGTTCATAATACCCACATTTTTCAATAACATATTATATAACTTTGTTGTTATATTGTCAATTGTTTATTATTATATAAAATAGCCTGTTTACAGGTTATCAAAAACCTCTTTAGCGGTATCAACCGAAATTGAGGCAGTTTTACAATAATAGTCTGCACCGATTTTCATGGCGTAGTCATTTGTAAGCACCGCACCGCCAACCATAACCTGAGTATTCTCAAGCTGAGGTGTTTGGCGAACAAGTGCAATTGTTTCTTCCATACTTTTAAGCGTAGTTGTCATCAGTGCAGAAAGCCCTATGAGCGGAACATTCTCGCTGACTGCTGTTTCAACAATAAGGCTTGGCTCAACATCTCTTCCCAAGTCAATTACATCATATCCGTAATTTTCGAGCAGAACCTTAACAATATTTTTGCCTATGTCGTGTATATCGCCCTTGACGGTCGCCATAATTATTTTACCCTTGCTCATGCTCTCGGTGTTAGTTTTTGCAAGAGTCGCCTTGATAACATCAAAAGCCTGCTGGGCAGCCGTTGCCGCCGAAAGAAGTCCCGGCAGGAACACCTTGCCGGCTTCAAACAGTGAACCGACTTTATCAAGCGACGGAATCAACTCGTTGTCGATTATATCAAGAGGATTTTCGCCGCTGCCGAGTTTTTTCTCCGTTATTGAACGGCACTCGCTCTTTAAGCCTTTCATAACAGCGTGTTCAAGGGTCATCTCCTTGCTGTCAGAAACAGTTTCTATAACAAAATCGCTGTACTTCTCCATAAAGTCACGGCTATCCTCATCAAAGCCGTGCAAAACTCTGTAGGCACGCACCGCACCCGCCATACCGAAAACAGCCGGGTTAATAATAGGCAGGTCCAGTCCCCTTTCCATAGCCATTGTCAGAAAGGTCTGATTTATGAGCGGTCTGTGCGGAAGTCCGAATGATATATTGCTGACGCCCAACACGGTTTTTACTTTGTACCGCTTTTTTATCTCGTAAATAGCCTCAAGGGTCTGAACTGCACCGCTTTGCTGAGCCGAAACAGTCAGTGTGAGGCAGTCAATGTAAATATCCTCTTCACGGATTCCCAGTGCGGTTGCTCGCTTTATGATACGCTCGGCAATTTCGATTCTTTTTTCGGTCGATTCGGGAATACCGTCCTCGTCAAGTGTAAGCCCGACAACCGACGCACCATATTTTGCAACAATCGGCAAAATTGTGCTGAGGCTCTGTTCCTCACCGTTTACGGAGTTTACAATCGCCCTGCCGTTATAAACCCTGAGCCCTGCTTCAAGCACATCAGGTTTGGTTGAATCAAGCTGAAGCGGAGTATCTACAACGCCCTGAACAGCCTTGACTACCTTAATCATCATCTCTTTTTCATCAATTTCAGGATGACCTACATTTATATCAAGAATTTCCGCACCGTCATCTGTCTGACTTATAGCCTGCGTAAGGATATAATCCATATCATTGTTGGCGAGTGCCTGTTTCATCAGCTTTTTACCGGTAGGGTTAATTCGCTCACCGATAATCCTCGGTTGGTCAATATTTACTACAGTAGTTCCCGAACAGACGGCTGTCTGATACTCATGCTGATTTTTAACAAACTTCTTATCCTTGAGTTTTTCGGCAAGGAGTCTGATATATTCGGGAGTTGTTCCGCAACAGCCACCCAAAATTTTTACACCCATAGGAGCAAGTGCAGAAAGTTTTTCGGCAAACTCCTCGGCACCCATTGTATAGGTATTTGTAACAGGGTCAGGCAATCCTGCATTTGGCTTTGCTATAACAGGCACATTACAGCGGTCGCAAATTGTTTTTAGAATTGGAGCAACTTCATCAGGACCCAGCGAACAATTAAGCCCTATTCCGTCGGCACCCAAGCCCTCAAGAGTAAGAATCATAGCCTCGGGACTGGCACCCTGGAATGTTCTGCCGTTTTCTTCAAAGCTCATTGTACAAAGCACAGGCTTGTCGGAACACTCCTTACTTGCGAGCAGGGCGGTTTTCATCTCCATAAGGTCAGTCATGGTTTCAATTGCAATTACATCGTAATCATCGGACGAACAGATAATCTCTTTGAAAATATCATAAGCCTCTTCAATTGAAAGGGTACCGTTAGGTTCAAGAAGCTGACCGATTGGTCCTATATCGAGGGCAATCAAAGTTTCGCTGCCCTTGACAGCTTCTCTGCCGCACTTAACACTTGCACGGACAACCTCCTCAACACTGTAGCTCGAGCCTTCAAGCTTATATCTGTTTGCAGAAAATGTATTTATAAAAATAATGTCGCTGCCTGCTTCAACATACTCCCGGTGAACCTGAGTGATAATTTCAGGCGAGGTTATGCTCAAAACTGACGGATTATGCCCCATCTCAAGCCCTCTGCCCTGAAGCATGGTTCCCATTCCGCCGTCATATATAATAAAATCTTTTTTGAGTAGTTCCTGATATTTCACTGTTCTTCCTTCTTTCTGTAAGGGCAGTCGGTGTTACCGCAAAGCATACACTTGTTTTTGCAGTCGGTGCCGGCTCCCCTGACGGGATTTTTATTAAGACCGATTACCGCAGTAACCGATTTTGTAGGATTCATCATAAGACTTGAGGTTATGCCAAGCCCGATTTTTTTTTCGGTATTCAACAGTTTTATGACTTTCTGCTGACATTCAAGAGGATAATCGCCGTAGCCGGGGCTGTACCGCCTTGTAAAGTAGTAACCGCTGTATATATTTTTTAGTTCAAGCTCGATTTTATCCATAAACTGCTCAATTGCCACCGACGCCATTGAGTCAATAACAAACGCCTGAGCCATATCCGTAACCTGAGTTTTGCGTATCAGCTTGTCTACATATATACCCAAGGTTGAGGCTATGAGGATAACTTTTTCGCTCTTTTCGAGCACTTTCATAATATCTTTACCACCCAGTGCGGGGCTGTCCTTAGAAATTTCGGCAAAGGTATATACAGGACGGCAAAGCTTTAAAATATCGTACTCTGCTTTATCCATAAGTGCCGTTGTCTGTTCATCAACAGAATTTGAACGCACACCCATATACCTAAGTGCCTCTTCACGGTTGAGGTTGGCAAGTGTAATCATAAATTAAGCTCCTCTGTTGTGATTTTACGGGCAAGGTAGGAATTTTTGTAGCGTTTATCATCGGTAACCTCCTTGATAACCCGTACACAGTCGGGAATCGGCACTGCAACATCCTCGCTTTCGACCTCACACTCCATAAATGCACGGTCACTCCAAAAAGGAAACCTATCAACTTCATAGGTAAAGTTTTGAAAATTAAAGACATACCTCGTCTTTGAGATTATGTTATAGCCGGTGCGTTTTGTTTTGGCAAGCCTGTTATATTCTTCTTCGGAAATTTCGCTCTCGTACTCAATTCTTGTTAGGTTTGAAACTTTCTTTTTAAAGGTTTTGTAATATTTAAAATTACCGTTTTTGCCACGCTTTCTTATACGCCCTTTAACACCGTGTTCGGTGTGCTCTATATAAATTTGCTCAATTTCAGAGCATTCAAAATTATCCATCTTTTCAAGCTGTGAAATATCCGGATATTCAATCAACCATTTGTGTTCAATTTCCAAAGGTTCGCTCATAACGCACCGCCCCAATAAATATATAAACATTATTATAACATATATTTTGGAGCATTTCCACAGATTTTTTCAAATCAATTGCATAAACTGTAATTTAGTGTTATCATTAAAACGGACGGTGATATTTATGATAAAAAAGTTAAAAAAGCACAAAATCCTTTACGGAATTACACTTGTGTTTCTTTTTATAATTCTTTTTTGCATTGCAAACATAATTTATTGCAACAATGTTTTAACATACAGCCATTATGATGTTGAAACTTCAAAGATAAAGCACGACATAAAGTTTGTGATGATTTCCGACACTGAGGGCAAAAGCTACGGCGTAGGCAACTACAGACTTGCATATAAAGTGCTGAACGCCGACCCCGAGTTTGTGCTGATTTTGGGTGATATGGTAGATAAGGACAATCAGGACAATACCGCCGACCTTGAGGCACTGTGCAAAATTCTTGCCGACAAAGTGCCTGTTTACTACACACTTGGCAACCACGAAAACAATAAATATACTTACGAAAACGGCAAACCTACCTCTGAATTTCAGAAAAAAATAGACGCAACAGGAGCAAATTTACTGCTCAACGAAATGACCGACTACACCTCAAAATCCGGCGACCGCATTACAATTGCAGGTATGAGAAAATATCCGTTTTTTGAATATGACGAACCCGATTTTGACAATGACGAAAATCATCTTTTTCAAAAATTTCTTGCACAAGAGGACGACAGCCACTACTCAATCCTTATGTGCCATTATCCCGAAGTCGCAATCTGGAAGCTTCATGATTATGACATAGACCTTATGGTAAGCGGACACACCCACGGCGGTGTTATACAAATTCCGTTTGTAGGCGGAATCTACGCACCCGAACAGGGGTGGTTTCCCGACTATTACAAGGGATATTACAAAATGGACAATATGCAGATGATAATTTCGGCAGGGCTTAATAACACCCACAATGTACCGAGGTTTAACAATCCGCTTGATGTTGCGGTGGTAACCCTTAAGGCAACAAAATAAATACTGAAAAAATGTAATATCCGCAAAATTCCCGGCATAACATTAACTATCCATAAAGGGAGGGTTAATATGTGAAAGGAATTGTGGAGAAACGAGCCGTAACACTGGGCGTACATATAGTTGAAAGCGGTGACACTGTGCGTAGTACGGCAAAAAAATTCGGTATAAGCAAAAGCACCGTACATAAGGATGTAAGCTCGAGGTTACAGACAATTAACCCCTCGCTGTACTCCGAAGTAAAAAAGGTGCTTGAATTAAATAAAAGCGAACGGCATATACGAGGCGGACTCGCCACCAGAAATAAATATTTAAAAATGAAACAAATACAAAACAACAGAACCGCCGAATAAATTTAAAAGGGATTGAACCACTTAACGGTACAATCCCTTTAGTTATTTTTGTGTAACAGAGCAAGCCTTTTCAATTAAGTCGGCTGCTTTCTTCATAGGCTCAAGGCTGATGTTGTCGGCTTTTCCGGCATCTACCTTTGCGGCAATTTCAGGGTCAATAGGCAGTTTTGCAAGCACTTGGGTATTGTGCTTTGCTGCAATTTCTTCTATATGGCTCTCGCCGAAAATCCTGTGCTCTTTACCGCAATCGGAACATTTGAAAAAGCTCATATTTTCAACAATGCCCAGTATCGGCACATTCATCATACCTGCCATTTTTACGGCTTTTTCCACAATCATTGAAACAAGCTCCTGCGGAGATGTCACAATAACAATACCGTCAATAGGCAAACTTTGGAAAACCGTAAGCGGAACATCTCCTGTGCCGGGAGGCATATCCACAAACATATAGTCAATATTTGCCCACACGACATCTGTCCAGAACTGCTTAACGGCACCCGCAATAACGGGACCCCTCCACACAACAGGAGAAGTTTCTTCAGGCAAAAGAAGATTGATGGACATAATCTCGATTCCACTGCTTGTTTCGGCAGGAAAAATCCCCTTGTCCGTGCCCAGTGCGTTACCTTTTATGCCAAATGCCTTTGGAATTGAAGGGCCTGTGATGTCGGCATCCAAAATGGCTGTTTTGTAGCCCTTTTTATTCATTTCAACCGCAAGGGTTGAGGTTACAAGGCTTTTGCCGACTCCGCCCTTGCCCGAAACAACACCAATCACCTTGTTGACCGAGCTGAAATCATTCAGCTTTGCAATCGGGCTTTCAGGGGCTTTACTGCTGCATCCGCCGCAGCTTGAACAATTATGAGTACAACCCATTTTTATACCTCTTGATTATAGATTAATTTCCACAACAGGGTCGTCTGTTGCTGCCTCTTCGGCTTCGTCAGCCTCAGTTTCGTCAACATCAGCTTCGTCAGCCTCAGTTTCTTCAACATCGGTTTCGTCACCTTCGGCTTCTTCAAATTCGTCTGCGTCTTCTGTAGAATCCTCGTCATCACTTTCTTGTTCAAGCTCAAAACCGCTGAGGAAAGTGTACGGAATACCGTAGCCGAGTGCCACACCTGCAAGCATTACAACAATATTGCTTGAACCCAGAACATCTGCCAGTGGAAGACTTGTTGCGATGTTTGTAAGAAGAATGTAAATTGCAGGCAGGTCAAGAATTATAAAGGTTGCAATGCTCAGACGCCTTACAGACTTGCCCTCGCCCACTCTTGTTGCATAAAACAGAACAAGACCGAACACAATTGTAATGATGATGTTGCAAACCTTTTGTGCGTTGCCGGTAAGCCCGATTGTGCTGAAAAAATATGTGCAAACAACATAAGCGATAACCAAAAATGCCGACAGCACAAGGTTAATTGTATTTTTCTTTTTCATTTTAGAAACCTCCGTAGATTATTCAGGCAACGCAGTGTTGCCTTAGTATTATTTCAATTTTGCCTTGAGGCAATACCAACCGTTGAGAAAAATTTTGTCTGTGATTTCAAAATTTTTTGAAACCGCCTCTGTGACCTCGTCAACACGGGTGTCGATAATTCCGCTCATAATATATACAGAATCATCTTTCATAAACTGCTTAACACTGTCTGAAAGGAAAATAATTGCATCTGCCACAATGTTGGCAACCACAATATCAAACTTGCCCTCAACTTTCTCGGTGAAACTGCCGTGAATCGCCGTAAAACGCTCGCTCACATTGTTTAGCTTTGCGTTCTCTTTTGATGTCTTTACGGCAAGCTCGTCAATATCAACACCAACGGCACTTTCAGCACCAAGCAAAAGCGACGCAATTGCAAGGATACCGCTTCCGCAGCCAACATCCAGCACGGTTTTGCCCTCAGAAACGATTTTTTCAAGCACCGAAAGGCACAGGCTTGTTGTTTCGTGGGTACCTGTTCCGAACGCAAGCCCAGGGTCAAGGTTTATGACAGTTCTACCCTGAGGGTCGTAATTTTCACGCCATGTAGGGCGGATAAGGAGTTTTTCTCCGATTGGAGTCGGGTTAAAATACTGTTTCCAGTTGTTCAGCCAATCCTCATCGGCACAATCGAGCGTATCAACCGAAAAATCAATACCTGCCTGCCTTAATTTTTCGGAAATCTGAGCAACAGCCTCACGGGGATTATCCTCGACGCTTATGTACATATGAACCTTAGCTTTGGTTCTGTCCATAGCAAGTAAATCCTCGTCAATAAGGTCAATATGAGCAATCTCCTGAACTTCGCTTTCAAGGCTTGAGTAGTCCTCAATATAAATGCCGTAAGGCACAACCTCGTTGGCAATATCCGAAACAGCATCAATATCCCTGACATTAATTGTAACCGTAATTTCAGTCCAATCCATTATTTCACCATTTCTATACGATAATATTATTATTTTACTGCATTAGAGTCAACAGTTCAAGTACTTTTTGAAATATTTTGGCATAAAATTATAGAGGAGCGTAAAACTCCTCTATAACACAGCTTTTATTTACTTCTTATTTCTTTTGCAGCATTTACAAGATTTTCAAGGCTGGGGATTGTTTCTTCGTTACCTCTTGTTTTAAGTCCGCAGTCAGGATTTACCCAAAGTTTTTCGGCAGGAATACGCTCAAGCATCTTATTGAGTGCAATTTTTATCTCTTCTTTTGTAGGTATTCTAGGCGAATGAATATCATACACACCCGGACCAACCTCTGTATGGAAGTTTTTAGCCTTGAGTACATCCAAAATTGTTAAATCCGAACGGCTTGCCTCAAAGGTGATAACATCGGCGTCCATATTGTCAATATCCTCAATAATGTCGGCAAATTCACTGTAGCACATATGTGTGTGGATTTGTGTTTCCGGTTTTACACCGCTGTGAACAAGGCGGAAAGCAGGAATTGCCCAGTCGAGGTATTCGCTGTTCCAGTCGCTTTTGCGAAGCGGGAGCTTTTCTCTCAGAGCTGCCTCGTCGATCTGAATAATATTGATACCGTTTGATTCAAGGTCAAGCACCTCTTCACGGATTGCCAGTGCAATCTGATATGCACTTTCTTTAAGAGAAATATCCTCTCTTGGGAAAGACCAGTTTAGAATAGTAACCGGACCTGTAAGCATACCCTTAACAGGCTTGTCTGTTAAACTCTGAGCATAAGATGACCATTTTACTGTCATAGGCTTTGCCCTTGAAATATCGCCCCAAACAACAGGCGGTTTAACGCATCTTGTGCCGTAGGACTGCACCCACGCTTTTTCGGTAAATATGTAACCGTCAAGGCACTCGCCAAAATATTCAACCATATCGTTTCGTTCAAACTCACCGTGAACAAGCACATCAATTCCCAAATTTTCCTGAAGAACAATACAGTCTTTGACTTTAGCCTTAATATAGCTTTCGTATTCCTCAGCGGATATTTCTCCCTTTTTGAATTTTGCTCTGGTTGAACGAACCTCTGTTGTCTGAGGGAACGAGCCGATTGTTGTTGTCGGTAAGAGAGGCAGTTTGAATTTGCTCTTCTGGATTTTTTCACGCTCGTTAAATTCAGGCAGTCTGGTAAAATCTTTGTCGGACAAAGCCTGAACCTTATCCTTGATTTCGGCATTTTCTCCGCTCCTTGGCTGAGCAAAAAGTGCAGCGTTTGCCTTATATTCCTCTGTTTCAAGAGGATTTTCAGACTCGAGAATTTTCTTGATTTCTTTAAGCTCAATCAGCTTTTCGCTCGCATAAGCAAAGTGCTTTTTATATGTATCGGAAAGTTTGGTTTCGTTTTTCAGTGTGTAAGGCACATGAAGCAACGAGCACGAGGTACCGATAACTACTTCTGTAAAATCAGCCAATTCATTTAACACAGCAATGGAGTTTGCATAGTTATTTTTCCAGATATTTTTACCGTTGACAACACCTGCAAAAAGGATTTTATCCTTTGGAAAACCGTTTGATTTAACAAGGTTTAAGGTTTGCTTGCCCTCAATAAAGTCAAGTCCGATTCCGTCAAAATCCAGTGAACATACTTCATTGTAGTAATCTCTGATGTCGCCAAAATATGTTTGAAGCAGTATTTTTACACCGTTTTTATTGCTGAGGACAGCCTTGTAAATATTTGTAAACAGTTTAATATCATCTTCGGTTAAATCCTTAACCAGATAAGGCTCATCAAGCTGTATCCACTCGGCACCCAGCTCAGACAATTTTGCAATAATTTCAACGAACACATTGGCTATACTGTCGGCAAAATCTTCTTTGTTTTTTGCTCCTGTATATCGTGCAAGTTCAAGAAATGTAAACGGTCCAACTAAAACAGGCTTGGTTTTTACTCCGTTTTCCAAAGCTTCGGCAAAAAGCTCAAAAGGTTTTGTGCCTGAAAGCTTAAGCTCCGTATTATCGTCAATTTCAGGCACCATATAGTGGTAGTTGGTGTTAAACCATTTTTTCATTGCCAGTGCCTTTACATCACCGTTTTTGCCCTGGTAGCCCCTTGCTGCGGCAAAATACTTATCAAGTGTTGATAAATCCAACTCACTGTATCTTTTTGGAACAGCATTCAGAAGAAAAGCAGTGTCAAGAACTCCGTCATAAAAGGAAAAATCGCCCGACGGAATAAAATCCAGACCGCTTGCCTTTTGCTCACTGAGATTTTCTAACCTTAGTTTTTTGGCAGTTTCTTTAAGCTGTACCTCGTTTATTTCACCTCTGAAATATTTTTCGCTTTCAAACTTTAGCTCACGCAGTGAGCCTATTCTTGGATAACCTACTATTGTTGTTTTCATACTTCACATATCCTTTCAAAAAGTTATGTAAATATTATAACCTACTATTCCGATATGTGTTAATATCAAAAAAATATGCTTAGGTATAGTTAAAAAATATACCTAAGCAAAAAATTTTTATAAAACGCAAATTGCAATAGCAAGTTGAAACAATTTTTTAGTCTGTAGTAGATTGCCGCGAGTTTTTCGAGGAAGGAGCGTAGCGACGAGCGAGGAAAACTCGCGGCGGCTCGGCTCATGCTGCCCTGTAAATTCTATTAAGTTCC
>JAFTGC010000043.1 GCA_017458105.1 Ruminococcus sp.
TCATAAAATTAAAGAGAGGATGGGATTTTTCCCACCCTCCGGTTTGTGTTATCGCTTTTTCTGTTTTGTGCAACAATATTTCATAATTCTTCTTTGTTTATTATGTGTTGAGAGGCTATCGCTTATTTGCGACAGCCCCATATTCTTTTGGTATTAAAATACCCCAAAGTGTTCCAGTATTATTTTAAGGCCAAGGCAAATCAGGATAATTCCGCCTGCCATCTCTGCTTTATTTTTATATTTTAATCCAAAAATATTACCGATTTTTACCCCAACACATGAAATCACAAAAGTTGTAACTCCAATCATCAGCACTCCGATAACTGTATTCAACAAAAAGTTCAAGCCCGAAAAAATTCTTACAGGCACACAGGCGAATGTCACGCCTACAGCCAGTGCGTCAATACTCGTAGCCACCGCCATTGTCAGCATGGTTTTAAATCCCAGGTCATCATTAGACTTGTCGCCCTCTTTTGACATCGACTCTTTAACCATATTTCCGCCTATAAGTCCCAAAAGAACAAAGGCTATCCACGGTGTAACCGCTGTTATATATCCTGTGAACCCTGCACCAAGCAAATAACCTGCCATCGGCATTATTGCCTGAAATGCTCCAAACCATATTCCGCATACAGCACACTTGCCGAAAGTCACTTTTTTCATTGCTAAACCCTTGCATACCGAAACCGCAAAGGCGTCCATCGAAAGCCCGACAGCGAGCAATAAAATTTCGATCAGCCCCATAATACAACCCCATCACTGCAGCACTGCACGGTAGTTTGCCATCACCCATACAGTGCCGCATTTTTATAAACTCTATTGTAACAATATAATACTGTATTTGCGTTTTGTCAAGAATATTCCTGCTACATATCTGTCACAATTTCAACATCAGCATTGAGGTGAGCAGGTAAAAAAGCTTCAATCAGCGAGATAATTTTATCGGGATCTCTCTCGATACGGCTGTTATTTGCAAGTTTTACGGAAATTTTATTTTGCGTAGGATTTTCCGTAATCGTGTGGCTGTCTGATAAGCTGTTCAAAAATCTTTCAACACCGTCAAGTGTAAACGCCGTTTCATCAACCGAAAGAGAACTAAGCAACCTTTGCCTTCGGATTTCTGTCGATGATTCCTCATCAGGTGAGCCAAAAAGCTCCTCTTTTTTTGAAAGACCGTATCCCACAGCCGTTACAACAAAACACTCAGTCTGCATTTCTGTAAACATATCAACAAGTATCTTAAGCCCTGCCCAATATGCCTCTGACTCAGCTCTGACAAAAATATTTCTCTCAACATCATATACACCAAAAACCGAAATTATGCTGTTAATCCGTTCTTTTACCGTCATTTAATCTCCTCCACGGTTACTTCGGTACAGATAGGAAAGCGTGATTTACCAAAACTCATATCCCTGCAGTAGTCATCATCAAAATTGTAGTTTCGCACACCTTCAATGTGATAAACGCGTTCGCCCACTTCACTCAGGTAAAATGTACCTCCCACACCAATAGAGTTTATGTACGATGTAATTGCAGCAACACACTGCTTTTTAACAACACTAAAGTCATAGCCGTCCTCAATCCCTATTAGAAGATAAGCCGACATTCCCACACCCGAAGCCGACTGAACCTTTACATCAACATTAACCTCGCGTTGTTTGGTCATAAGGGTCTGAACTCGGCTTATAAGTTCATTGTCGGCATACTGACCGCCGCTTTTATTGATAAAAACATCTACAGTGCCGGTTCCGCGGTTTTTAGGAATTACACCTACGGAATAGACCCCGTCAATGCTAAGTGCTAACTCTCTATAATATGAAATATTTGTGCCGTTGTTCCTGTTTTTATAAGTATCAAGCAAACGAGTGCGAAAATCTTCGTCACTTTCTTCATCGGCACCTCCGCTCATAGGTGTAAGATTTATAACCTGAATAATTCTGGGAATTGTCGTAGCCGCTACACAAATTTCTTCTTTATCCACATTATATTCGCTGCCGCCCTTTTCAGCTTCAACCGCAACTCTTACATAGGTTGTCCCGGGAGGAACATAAGCATCCTCGATGGTAACAAATCTCAGCGGAGTTTCGCTGTCGGTAGAAACAACCGTGCCAAGCGGAACAGGCGTGACAGTTTGGTCAGCATACTCCTTTGCAAAAGTCACAATTCCCGTCGCCTTTGCGGAAGGCTTACGGCTGAGCCCCCTTTCGGCAGCGTGATAATCCAGAAAAACACCGCTTGCGGATGCCGGAAACATCTGATTTTTAAACCACTCCATCTCAGATTTTAAATTAAAAATTTCGCCTGCAAGAACTCTCAGCCTAACTCCGGTATCGGAGTATTTGTCAGGTACAAAGCCTGCTGTATCTTCATAGGCATCTTCCATTTTTGTGAGTATTTCATTGTAGCTATCCAAAGAGCTTTACCTCCATTTCGTGCGAGCTGTCTTCAAAAAAAACAATTATAACAGCCGTATTTTCATTTTCATCATAAGATTTAAGCGTTACCCTACAGTCAAAAATCGGACAAACCGCTTCGTTAATAAGCATTTCAAGTTTCTTTAATCTACGATCTTCGCTGTCGCATTCTTCTGCAAAAAAATTGGATTTTGTAAAATCAATCCCCATCTCTCTGTCATATGGGAACATACCTTTTTTAATCGACAACGCAAGGCGGATTCTCTGCAAAACTGCCTCTTCACCCATAAGTAACTTTTCACAGCGTTTTGCTTTAACAAAAACCGCACCGCCGTTTTCCAGCTTTACATCCTTTATGTTTTCACAACCTTTCCGTTGATATAGACATTTCCGTCATTTTTCAAAACAATGCTGGCACCGCCGTGGCTGAACAGCATAACCTCGCCGGGTTCCAGTGCAGAGTCAATATTTGCCGTTACTCCTATTACCACTCTTCCGCCGTCATAAGGCAATAGCACACCCTCAGAATTTTGGGGCGGATTATAGGCAATACCGTACGGCACCGCAAGACGAACACTGCTGAATACCGACGAACCGTTAAAATCTATGCTGTTTGAGCTGCCTTGTGACATATTTCCTGTATGAGCAGTAGATTGTTCTTTTTTAGCAATATAATCTGTAAGCCACATTTAAATCCTCCTCTCAAGATAAAGAACTGTTTTTTCTTCATTAGAATTATATGTATATTTTATACGGTTGACTGTAAAGCGTTCGCCCTCAAAAGCTTCGTCCTCAACCACCGCAGCCGCTCCAAGACAGTCAGTAACCCTGCCCACACAGCCTACCTCAGCCGAAAGTGATTGTCTGACCGAGTTTTCAATCATATAATCCGCTATCACCGATGGAGTAGCCGAACCAAAAGTAGCGTCAATATACCGTTCACGCCTGATAAGTGTTCCGTCTGCAAACGGATTTATCACCTTTGAGCAGTACCCTTTTTCGCTAAGCTTCAGAAAAACCGTAGAAATCATATTGCATCGTTTGCTGTTTAGTTTAAGCGTAGTATATTGTTTTCCTGACTTTCCGAAAACAACTGATTTTTCAGAAACACCGCCGTAAAAGTCAAATTTGCCGTCAGCACTCACAAAAGGCAAAGTACCCAAAGCTTGTTTGCAATATTTATATAATACCTCATAAACAGACATACCCTTTTCAACCGTGATGTTACCGTTCAAACGCTTTTTTTCGGCAGAAAATTCTATCCCATAAGGCGAAAGATACCTATAACCGAGATATTCCCCTGTAGGGAAAACAAACTCACATGGGCAAACCTCATTGTCAATAAGCAGTGCCATCATCGACCGTGCTGTAAGTTTTATCAACCTGCCCTCCTTGCCTAAAATTACAATTTCCTCATCAGTAATTCCACAAAAAACAGAAAATTCATCATCATAAACCTCAACCATAGCACATGACGACAGTTTTCTGTAAGGAATTATTATAACTGCACTGTGAGCAGGTGCCGAAAGGCTCAAATCAAGGGTTAAAGACAGTGGCTGAACCTCAGCCACCGTCTTTTTTGTGTCGTCAATAAGTTTAACCATCAGCATAACCGCACCTCGTCACCTTCACTTAGAGAAAAGGGGTGCCTTATGTTCGGGTTAAGTTTAAGTAATGTTTCGACACAAATAGAATAATTGAAGGAGATGTCCCAAAGGTTCTCACCAAATCTTACAATATGTATATCAGGCAGTATTTGTTCACGAACAGTTTCCATAATTTCAGTAAAGCTGAAAGAATATTTTATAAGCTTATCTGTAGGTTCTCCTATAATTTTAAGCGAGCTAAACATCGCCCTCACAGCAGTAAATTCAGGAATCATCAAAAGTCCGGACTCGTTGCTTCTGTAAAGTTTCCAAAGCTTTGCCATTCTGGTAAAACAGTCTTCACCGTACATACACCCCTCACCGCTGATAACACGGGCATTTCTGCCAAAATTTTGCAAAATGCTGTCATTTAGGTGTATTTTATTCTCTACCATATTTTTCTGACAGCTGATGTTGATTGTGTGGGGATTGTACTGCCATGTCACACCTTTAAACCTCATGGGGGAAAGTATCATATAACATCCTCCTCTTCGGTAAATTTACGGCTGTACCTGCGTATATCACGGCTGAAAACCTCTGAAAGTTCATCTGCCGTACTGTCATCTGCAAGATTTTCAGCAAGCAAAAGAATTTCGTCATTCATTCTCAGCACTCCTTTTTGAACAGCCAATTTTCAGCTCACGAACCAGTTTACCGTTATCAGAAAATTCTCTGTCAGCAATAACAGAACAACCGCTGTATATAATCTTAAAATTATCTCCTTGTATTACCAGTTCAGATAATTCCGTAAAAGAATAATCTGTGTAATTACCCACCAATAAAAGTTTCACCTCATATCTTACACTTTCAGAGGTCACAGCATAAGGTATCGAACTTAAATACTCGTAAATTTCTTTGGA
Organism: Ruminococcus sp.; assembly: GCA_017458105.1. Classification (GTDB taxonomy): domain Bacteria; phylum Bacillota; class Clostridia; order Oscillospirales; family Acutalibacteraceae; genus Ruminococcoides. Next base: position 4,921 of record JAFTGC010000043.1, read on the forward strand.
ATCCAAATTGACAGAAGCCGTAAGTTTTACGCACCCACCCACAGCCTTACCACCAAGGGTAATTTTTATGTGTTTAATATTTTCATTCATCACTTTCCTCCCCGTAAGAATTATATTCAAGGGTAAGTGTTACACTTCGGGATATGGCAAGATAATCATAGACAAAATTAATTTTAGAAACCTCATAACCCGAAACCACCCTGTTTTTGTCAGCAGTATCAAGTGCTGATATGATAGCATTAACTGTTTCGGTAATTCCGCTGCCTCCGTCACGGTAAGAGCAATATACGGTAAACACCAGTTCACTTGTGACTTTTTCGCCCTTTTTACCGCTGCCCAAAACACCGCCGAATGTGTTTTCGCCAAGCACTTCACCCGACTCAACTGTTACAAGAATTCCCTTCAGAGGAACTTCTCTGACCCTGCCATTGTAAGCGTGAACAAAACGGACATCTTTAAGCAAGTCGGAATTTTTAATTTCCTTTACAAGTTCATCCTCAATATCATTCTGAATAATTGTCATAATCGTCCTCCTGCGGTGGCTGATACAGATTAAGAACAGCTCTTGTGTACAGCCCCTTATTTCTAAATATATATTTTTCCCTGCTCGTCACATTATATACAGTTCCGTTTAACGAGAGCCTGTCCCCAATTGAAAAATTTGTGTCTGCACTACCAAGGAAAAGAAAAATCATACCGTTTCTTGACGAAATATCGGAGTTTTGCATAACATAATATGTAGTATTGCGGTACTTAATCGGTTGAATAAATCCCCGTGTGGTATCAAATGTACCGTCATTGCGTATAACATCTATATCACTGCCATAGGACTTTATAGCCTCGCTGAGCGATTTTGCAATGCTCAGACCCTCACCCCCTCAAAGAAAAATCCGCTGTCCTCAGTGAGGTGTCTAATCTCACTGAGGCTGTTTTTCCAAAGTTTGTATGCGGAATTTTCAGTATCGGAGCTTTTACCCGAGGAGATCGACAAATCCCCTGCCGTAAACGATTTTGTGTTTTCATCAGTGGTTACAATACTCCATTTGTAGTAAGCATAGGCAGCAGCTGCCGAGGATAACAAAGCTAAGTTCGTATCAATATCCACATTATCTTTCAGCAAACTGCCAACATAACATATCGCATCCTCAATCAACATTTGCCAATCGGCAAGCTCGTCCTCGCTTATTCCTGCGAGAATAATAAACCTCTGCGATACCGAATTTATATCCAAAGTATCACCTTCCTAGTATTGCATCACAGCAGACGCAGCATTGAAGATTTTTGCAAAGCCGGCAATTGATGTAATGCTTGCTCTTTCAAGCTGACGGTCAATCAGCTTGTCATACTCAGTCTGAACCTCGCCTGACTTGACCATCTCAAGAGCACAGGTTTTATCAAGACCAATGTATGAATCAATGTCAATTCCCGGAATATGAACAAGCTTTGCACCAAGCGGAGTAACAAGGCTGCCTGTTCCGTGGAAGTTCAGCCCGGCGGAAGCGTCCTTCATTTCGTCCATAGCTAAAAGTTTTTGCATACCCTCTGTAGGGGCAAGAATTGCGTTAAGTGAATATGGCGAAAGTTTTGCCCAAAGGCTGATAAGGTCGCTGTAAGTCACACTGCCCGATGTTTTTACAGAAAACTTGTCCGCAGGGTTTGAATTCCCGTCACCATTAATGAGTACATCTACAGCGTCCTTTAGCTGAGCTCTTGCTATGTATGCACCAATCTGTCTGAGAGTAACCGAAAAAAGGTCAATTCTCTGATAACGGATAGCTTCATAAGAAGAAACCAACATTCTGCCGTGTTTATTTAGCTTAACAAGCGAATCCTGCGTTCTGATGTATGTCTGAGGAATAGACGCACCCTCAGCAACCACCTTTAGCGACTTTTCGTCATCAGTTGGTGTTGATGTAATTGAGCGGTAGTCAAGACCCTCAATCATAGTTGTTGTGGCTACAATATCCGGTAGGACATCCTCTGCCTCAATACCCTGATTTACCGCACGGCTCACATATTCAGGGAACAACGCAGCGGATGCTGTTGTGCTGAAAAATTTCTCAATTTTGTCAGATCCCTTGCCCGAAACTTTTATGTCAAATCTTTTAAGCTGGCGTGAAAAAGCGTCAATTTTGCCAAGCGGTGTACCGCGGTAATTTTCGGTAGGGTCAAGTTCTTCAAGAACCTGCGAAAAAGTTTTGCCTTTAACACCGTACATACCTTTTTCAAGCGTTATATTCTTGTAATCTGCCATTTAAAAATCTCCTTTTTATCTATAATGTATTTTTTAAAGAATAATGCCTGCATATTTGCTGTCAGCATAAACAACAATACAGTCTCTGCCTTCATCGTTCTGTGCAAACTTGCCCTCACTGTCGGTAGTTACACCTGTTACACCCACGTTTGCCGTACCGCTGTACGGAACTTCCATATAACCATGTGTCTGCACAGCCGCATAACCTGCCCTGAGAGCAATGCAAAGCCCAACCGGCTTGCCCGATGTTGCAAGCTTTACCTTTCCGTTCTCTTTCATAGCAACAGCCTTGCCAACCTCGACAGTTTCGTCAGCCTCAAAGGTTGTTACCTGTTCCATATATCCTTTATAATCTGTATTCATAAAATCCTCCTAAAAATTAAAGTGTAAATTCTTCATTACCGCCTAAACTGTCAAAGCTATCATCGGCAGAATAAGTCTGTGGTTTAACCTGAACAATCGGCAGACACTTTGCCGCATTTTCTTCATAAATTTTTTTCAGCTCGCAAAGCTCATCTATGTTTAGTGCCTTAATTATGCTGTCGAGCGTGTTGCCCGAAATTCCGCACTTGCTGAGCAGTGCAAACTTCTTTACATCCTTCATTAAGTTTTTGCGGTATGTTCTGCCGTCGCTTGCCTGTTTTTCAAGCGTGCTGATGTAATCAATCAGCCTTGTTTTTTCATCAGTATTCAGTGTGATTTCTCCTGATGATTTAAGACAGGAAATTATATTTTCCGTATCAATCTCTCCTTTTAAAAATGATTTTACAACGCCTGCATTACGCTGAGCAGGCACAGCCACAAAGCTCCATTCATATGCGTCGATCGGGTTAAGCAAAGTTCCGTAACAGAGTGTTCCGTCATACACCTCGCCCTTGCGGTGACTGCATTTAGGAGAGCTATGTTCCTCTCCGCATACAGAACAAACAGTACTGCCAACGGAACACCCCACACTGACTTCCTTCAATATTCCCGTGTCAATTCTGCTGATTATCTCACGGCTTGCTTCGGTAATCGGAATATACGCCTTCGCCATAAGACGGAAGTACTGATCACCGCTTACGGTGACTTTGTCGTCAACCGACTCAACCCAGGTTTTATAAATCCTCGCCAACTGATTTTCAGCCTTAGGATTATGGTCAAAAATCCCCGTCTTTCCCAAGAATAATTCCTGTAAAGAAAATAAGCTTTCCACGGCAAAGCGTTCACAGTCCCTGTCAACATCGTTATCACAAAGCATCACGCTAAAGGTATAAACATCGTCGGGACTAAGCTCCTTGCGTGAATATCCGTTTATAAGCTTCATATCGTCGGCAATATTTTCAGTCGACTTAACAATAAAAGTCTTTTCGGTATTATATGTTTTCAATAATACCCTCCTCGCTTTCAATTACACCGAATTCACGCTCAATCTCTTTCTCTGCACGCAAAGCGTTTGCATTATTAAGCCTTGCCTGTGAGCGTTCAAGTTCATCCTGAAGATTAATGTTGTTCCAATAAACATCCACTTTTTCATCAATCCCCTTAATATTCAAAAACATCCTTACAATCCTGCGGATAATCGGGTTCAATGTCTCTCGGTAATACTCCAGCTCACTGGTGAGAATATCCGCCTGCTGGCTGCTCATTCTCTCGGTCGTACTCCAGCTAAGTCCAAGCAAAAACGGCGGTATACCTAACTTTGCAACAATCTGCTCGCTCACTCGCCTGATAGGAACATCACAATCCATAATTGGGTTGTCAGCACCTATTGTCTGAATTGAAATATCACCCACCGAAACAAAATCGCAGTTTCCGCCGGGTTCGCTCATAACTCTTGACCACTGCGAGGCAATCTGCTCGGCATTTTCCCTTGCATTGGCAAAACCGCTCTCTTTGTCAGGCTTGTATGTAACAGCAAAATGTATGTTGCCGGCACGCTCCCAGTTTTGCCCGATTGAGTTGTAGATTTTCAAAAGAATTTTACTAACAAACGGCAACCCATATAAAAGAGAAGTCCCCCTTACTCTACCAGGCTGAGGATTAAGCAGTGTAGAAACCAGCAAATCCTGATACGGCAGCGGTGATACATCAACTCCGTTTTTGCAAACAATTATGTCAAGCGGTGTTTCGCCTGCACAAAGCTTTATATCCTTAGGGTTTGCATTATAAAGAGCCGCAATATTGTTTCCGTCAGGTGTAAGAACAATTTCTCCGACCGCTTGACCGTAAGTCAGCAGTTGGTCAAAATATGTTGTAATAAAAGTATTGATTCCTCTGTTGCCCTGACAAACATTAACATCTCTGAAAAATTCATCAATCATCATTCTTGTTTTGCGGTTCTCGCACTCAACAGTGAATGTACCCATTAGACGGATAATTTTACCGATAGCTGCGTCAATAATCGGCACCGCTTCCCTCAGAACCGAGTAAAGTTCAAGCTCTGTTTCGGTAAGCGGAGAATAGCTGTCAATAAACCCAAAGGGATGGGAACAAACTCTGCGAGGAGCACATTGAACAACTTCGTCCTTGGGCTTTGATTTTCTCCTAAATATACTCATCTGTTCATCCTATCTATTAATGTAAAATTCGGTTTTGTATTGGCAGCCCTAATATTTTCTCTTTGCGGCAAATGCCACAAAACCGCTGTTTTCTTTGTTTAAAATTGTTGTTACAAAATATCTTATATCGTCCATAGCGTGGTCATTCTCCTTTACAGGTGCGTCACTGTTACCACCCTCATCCCAACGGTAGAGTGAAAATTCTCTCATACTGTCACCGCAGGTACGGCAAATTTTAATCTCGCCGTTTTTAAGTGCGGACGAAACCATCCTTATACCGTCAACAACACGGTTTTTTGCAGGCATTACATTGTATTTTCCCTTTCGCTTAATCAGCTCAATAAAGCTTGCAGCCGAAGGGTCAACAACGATCCCAAGAACTTTCCTGCCGTCAATCAAATCTTCAAGTGATTTATAATGCTCCTCATCGGTTTTTTGAAAACCCTCCTTGCGTGAATTAAAGTAATACTCGCTGATTCTGTACCAGATACCGTCCTGAAAGCCCCACAGCCCAAACGATGCAGGGTTTACTGTTCCGTAATCGCACGAAACAGCAAATTCCGAAAACTCTCCACGGGGAACATCACCGTACATACCAAAGTTTTCCATAAAAGGATAGACCGCACCACTTGCCGCAACCCAGCGACCCTTAACAAATCTCTCATAAAAGGCACCGCTGTACAAACTCTCATAACGGTTAATCATTTTGTTGCTCAAGGACGGATTATCGTTCATCATAAAATGAAGGTATAACGCATTTTTTGCCTTAGCCTTTTGAATCCATTCGCGGTAAAACCAATGTCCCGGGTACTCAGGGTTGCAATTAAACCAAAAAGTACTGCCCTCTACTGAGCATCTGGCAATAGCCTGTTCCACAAACGAGCGAGGCATTAACGCAACCTCGTCCAAAAACACACCCGCCAGTGTAATTCCCTGAATAAGAGAAGCACTCATTTCGTCCTTACCGCCAAACAGGTAAAATCTGTTAAGATTGCCCTGATAGCTAACCTCCAGTATATTCTCACTCTTCCTGAGTTCGCACCCAAAACCAAGCTGATATAGATTGTCAATAAGCGGTGTTACAACATTTCGCTTTAAGCTCCGTATAGTCTTGCCGCAAATTGCAAACGATTTTCCATTAAAACGGCTGAAGCTCCACGCTATAAATGAAAGCGACATACAAAAGGTTTTTCCGCTCCTGACGGCACCGTCACAGATGATAGCGTCCTTGTCACAGTCAGGCGAACTTTTGCACCACCAAGTAAGCACTTTCATCTGTTTTTTTGAAAAAGGTGTATAATTACTCATTTGCATTCCCCAATGCCATCGCACCCTTTTCCAGTGCTTCATAAAACGGAAGCGACTTTTCCGTGCTGTTCACAGATTCCTGCAACTTTTCAAGAGCTTTAATTCTGTCATAGAATTTTATCTCCATAGCACCGTCCTTAGGTTTTTTGATTTCAGAAATCATAAATAGATCCATATCGGAAATTTCTTTTAACGAATTACTGCTATCCTCCACCCCTGAAATAAGTCTGACGCAGTCGGTAATACTGCCAAAAGCAATCCGCTGAAAACCTGCTGCCGCAAGGCTTTCGCTTAACTTTAAGCGAAGATCAATCAACCGCTCAACCTCTTTTACAACGCTGTTTTTAGCCATCAGTAAAAATCCGTCTTTACCGTTTTCAAAACCTGAGAGCAAAGCTGCTTCATCAGGCGATTTTCCGTTTGAAATATAAACACAAAATACCTTTTCTTTCTTATTCAAACTTGCCTCCTTTTTTAAAATACCCTGCATTTATCCTCATAAAAAACAAAAAAATTGCATTAAAAAATGCAATTCCTAAAAATTATTAATATTTTATTTACAATTATTTTAATTTGATTGAATATTTATTAATTTTATTAAATGGCGCGTTGTAAAATGAAGTTGAAATAATAAAAAAGTATCCATAGCCACGATTCTGTAGTAGAATTGAGTTTGCAGACACCAATTCGAAAGGAATCATCACTATGGACAATTCCAATTGTAACACAGAGCGCAAGAA
>JAFTGC010000044.1 GCA_017458105.1 Ruminococcus sp.
TATTTAACTTTAACATATCTTTTCGATTTTGTCAAGAGTTTTTTAAACTTTTTTGAAAAACTTTTTGATGTCCGAGGCTTTATTTTGCCCTTGCCTCAACAGCAGGATTTATTATACCACATTTTTTCTTTTTGTCAAAGGGTTTTTAAAAAAAAATTTAAAAAAGACGGACTGCACAAATAGTGCAATCCGTTTTTGTTAACTATTCACTAAAATCAAAGGTTACAATGTCCATCGTGACAATCGCCGCAGGCACTTGGATCAAGTGAGCCCGGCTCGTAGAAGATGCCATTTTTGTCATAATAATCCTTTACTGCAGCTTTTACTGCCTCTTCAGCAAGTACGGAACAGTGGATTTTTATTGGCGGAAGTCCGTCGAGTGCTTCTACCACTGCCTTATTTGAAAGTTCAAGAGCTTTACTTATAGGCTGTCCCTTTATCATTTCTGTTGCCATTGAAGATGAAGCAATGGCTGAGGCACAACCAAATGTATTGAACTTAACATCTGTGATAATATCATTTTCAACCTTGAGGTATATTTTCATTATGTCGCCACACTGGGCGTTGCCAACCTCACCAACACCGTCTGCATCTTCTATTTTTCCTACATTTCGTGGATTTGTAAAATGGTCCATTACCTTTTCACTATACAGTGCCATTTAATTTTCCTCCTTTATCATCTTTTCCCACACCGGTGACATATCCCTGAGATATTCTATCACCTGTGGAACCGTTTCTATAATATAATCAATTTCTTCTTCTGTATTATATTCACTGATTGAGAGCCTCAAACTGCCGTGTGCGATTTCAACCGGAACACCAATTGCCAAAAGAACATGGCTTGGGTCAAGACTTCCGCTTGTACAAGCCGAGCCCGAAGATGCCTCTATACCCTTTTGGTCGAGCCACAAGAGTATTCCTTCGCCCTCAATTCCCTCAAAACACATATTGAGCGTACCCGGTAAGTGGTGTTCGAGTGTGCCGTTAATCCTGGATTTAGGAATATTTTTTAAACCGGTAACCAGCTTGTCTCTGAGAGCTGTCACATATTTAGTTGTTTTTTCAAGATTGCTGACTGCATCCTCGAGTGCCACAGACATACCAACGATTGCAGGCAGATTCTCTGTACCCGCACGTTTCTTACGCTCCTGTGCTCCGCCCTCAATGATATTTGAAAGCAAAATTCCCTTTCTTGCGTACAAAGCACCTACACCTTTCGGACCGTGGAACTTATGTCCGCTGATTGAGAGCATATCAATATTCATATCTTTAACATCTACCGGAATATGACCGACAGCCTGAACAGCATCGGTATGGAAAAGAACCTTTTTTTCTCTGCAAATTTCGCCGATTTCTTTAATCGGCTGAATTGTACCGATTTCATTATTGGCTGTCATTATGGTCACCAGACAAGTTTTGTCTGTAATAGCGTTACGGACATCCTCAGGTTTAACAACACCGTCAGAATACACATCCAGAAGTGTAATTTCAAAGCCCTCTTTTGCGAGTGCATCGAGCGTATGAAGGATTGCGTGGTGTTCAAATTTACTTGAAATTATATGATTTTTACCCTTACGCTTTCCAATATTTGCAGCAGAGCGAAGTGCCTGATTATCGGCTTCGCTGCCGCCTGATGTAAAGTATATGGTTGATGGCTCAGCGTTTATTGCCTTTGCAACTTTTTCACGGGCTTCCTCAAGTAGCTCCTTAGCCTTTTGACCTACTGTATGCAATGAGCTTGGGTTGCCGTAATGTTCTCTAAAGAGTGGCAACATTGCTTCAAGAGATTTTTCGCTGAGTTGTGTTGTAGCCGCATTATCTGCATAAACTAACATTATATCACCTGTTTCTATTACAATTATACAACCATGGAATAAGCGAGCAAAATTATGATACACTGCATATTTGCTGTTTTTTTATCATATTGCACTGAATTCATCTATAATATTTGTACAGTATAATAAAAATTTGTATCAAATAAATGTCCTAAATTTAACCAGCTCTTCCAAGAAATAAAATAGCACACATTTCCTACTTTGTCAATAGGATTTCCCTAAAATTTTACTTTATACACCTTAATTGACCCAAAAAACAAAATGGGCTGTATAAAAAGCACCTTTCTAATACAACCCATTGAATTTTTTAGCCGGTTACTGCAGGTGCCTGAGCAAGCCATGCCTTTGCACCGTCGGACTGGTCAAGTTTACCGTCTGCTGACAGAACGAATGTATTCTCTACATAATCACCTGTTTCGAGGTTTGTGGTTGCAGCAATGTAAACATATGTGAACTCTCCGCATGAAACAGTATGTGTGTAGCCAACTACAAATGAAGAATAACCGGCACATTCAGCCTGATATTCATCATAATATTTCTTTATATCGTCCTCAGAATATGAGGAATTAAAGTAAGATTTAAACTTATTATAATCACCGCTTGCACAAGCCGACTCAAAGTCTGCATAGAATTTTTGAGCGGTCTGCATTGCAGTATCATCATCAGATACCGCCTCATTCAAATATTCTTCAATTGACTTTTGTGTTGTTGCAACGGTTGTAGGTTGTGTAGTTTCAGCAGGAACAGTGGTGCTTGTTACTGTTTCTGTTGAATTAACAACAGTAGTGGTAGTATTAACAGCTGTATCTTCCGTTGAAACATTTTGATTACGATTCTTCATAGATGAAGCAATTGCAATAATAATCAGCGAAACCACTATGACAACTATGCAAACAATCATAAGCACCCGCCAAACCTTTGCTCCTTTTTCGTCGGCAGGTTCGTCGCCGGGAGATTTTTTATTTTTCTTGCGTTTAGTTTGTGTATCCTTAATAGGATGGTCAGAAACATTGTTGTTTATGTAACGCTCTTCTTCAATAGGTCCGGTATGGTATGAAGAAATATCCTCATACTCCTCACCGTCTGAATTATTTCGGGACTGTGGATGCTTATTTAGAATATCCGTAAGTTCGCCTTCAAATTTTTTTATATGTTCAGGTATTTGACCCCCGTCAATACCTGTCAGAAAGTCTGTTTTTTCACCGCAGAACGGGCAGGTCCTGCTCTTTATATCTATATCTTTTCCGCAATGTTTACAAAACATATTTTTCTCCTTATTCTTCTACTCTGTACCACCATTTAGTTTCAGATGAGTCATCAAGCGGTGAATAAATTGCCACCCAAAGCGTACCGTCGTCCTCTACATAATAATCAATGATTTTCTGCTTGTTGGTGTTCCACTCAAGATAGTGACTCGTACCGCTGTTGTTATGCTCGTCATAGAAAAGGTCTACATACGCTGTAAACGAATGAACCTTGCCCATCCATTTTTTAGCTTCTTTTTCTGCTTTTGTCTGTTCGTCAGAAACCGCATCAACATTGAGGGCAAACTGAATGTTTTTGTTCTCCTCTGTTCCTTCATTTACAATTGCGAAATAATACTTCTTTTCTTTCTTCAAATTAACTGTAAGGGTTGTGCGGTGATTCTTACCGTTTGTAACCTGTTCGGATTTTGCCTTACCCATTGTACCGAATTCATCAATGGTAAGATAACCTTTGATTGATGCTTCAACATAAATTTCATAAGACGAAGTCTCGTAAGGTGTAAAGCTAAACACACAGCCTGCACCGTAACCGGATTGAGATGTTGTCAAAGTTTGCTGACTGCCCGAACGGATAGGTGTAACATTCATTTGGTTGCCGTCGGACTTTGTAGGAGTATAGTTCATATCATTTGCAAGGGCATACTCCATTGCTTTGGAACCGGGCACTGCCTTTACATAAAGATTACCGCTGTCCTTAAAAACATTTTCGCCTATTTCAACTGCACTTTCGGGTACGAATGTATCGCCCAAACCCGGACATGACGCAAATGCGTAGCTGCCTATATTTGTAATGCTCTCGGAAATATTAACAACATGAAGGCTTTGACAATTAAAAAATGCACGGCTGCCGATTTTTTTCAGAGTTTCGGGCAGCGTAATTGACTTTATGTTGCTATCCTCAAAGGCATTATCTCCGATTGCTGTTACGATATTTCCGTTAATAACATCCGGAATTTCAAGTGTAGAAAGAGAACCGTTGTAGCCTGTTATTGTAATTCCTCCGGAATCCTCGCTGAAGGTATAGTCGTTTTGACTAAAAAAATTAATGCTGATGTAGCCATTTAAATCAAGGTAATATACCGTTGCACCACCGCCTAAAAGCAAAACAAGAATAACGATTAATGTAACCCAAAAGCTCTTGTGCGATTTTTTGACTACATCGTCATCATCAAACATATCGTCGGTATAAATATCTTCAATATAGCTGTCGTCTTCATCATATTCAAGTTTAGGCCCGCTGTATCCAGAGTAACCTACGGCACCTTTATGTGATGAACGATTTCTGTTGAAATCGGAAAGCTGTCGGCGTGTTTTCTCTATCGCTTGGAATTTTTCATCTTCGGAAATTACATATCCGCAGCTTTTGCAACTGTTGAACGAGTTTCCGTTTTCTCGTGAACATTTAGGACAAACCCACATAGTGATTCACCTCTTTATTTGTTATTTTATCTGTAATACTCTTCTTTGTATTTTTCCCACATTTCTCTAATAACGCCTACAGACTGTTCGTTGGACTCCTTTGGCAAATGTGAGATGTACTCATTGAATACAAACTTTGACCTTTCAAAATAGTAGTGTTTCAGGTCTTTAAAATCATCAAAACCAAAAGCAGCAACCATAATTGAATAATCGTCAGTTGCAAACTCGCCGACAAGTCTATCGAGCAGACTTTCCCATTGAGTGACTGTTTTTGCACGATTAAGGGTGTACAACAGGGCATATTCAAACTCCATAGGTGTTGCAAAGCAGTTGAATGCACCGTCGGTTGCTGTAACGATAAGTGCCGGATAGTAGGTTTTTATCATACGAGAATTAATTTTAAATTCGGTTTCTCCATTTATAAGATTGATAACCCTGGGATTTTTCTTAGGAAAAATAGGCTCTGTCTTTTCAACAACATCATCCTCAGAAATTTGACAAAGACCGCTTCTGTCAAGAAAATATCCACGGCTGTTGCCTGCCCACATATATTCAAGGAAGATTTCATCCTGCCGTGAATAATCACACGCAATAATGCTGGCTGTTGTAGGCAACAAAATCCTATTGTCAGGGTCGGTGTTTACTGATTTTTTGAGTTTTTCAATATATTTTTTTAAATCCGAACTCAGCTTTATGCTGTCCATCTCGCTGAAAGTAAAATTTCCATTACGGAACATCTGGTGTGTAATTGTTGCTGCCAGACGGCTTGCAACATATCCGCCGGTTTTATTGCCCAGTCTTTCATACGGTGCAGAACTTGACTCTCCGTAACCGTCAAAAACTGCAATAAATCCACCTTTATCATCAAAACAGTAACTGAAGCTGTCCTCATCACGATTGTTTCTTATTCCGTTGACGGACATCACCAGATTAAGTTGCCTCAGTCCTGTTTTCACATCATTATAGTTATCCATAAAATCCCTCTTTATTCCGAAGTCAGTTGTTCTATTATAAATTCATATTAAAATTTTGCTAACGACTTTATTATACAAAAATCAGCTCGTTTCAGCAATGTTTACAACAAGATTGTAACTTTCATTTTATGGTTGTTTTTACATTGTGATATGATTTTGATATAAAATGTGTTTCATATTAATTTAACAAATATTTAGCTGCTGAGTTCAACCTCGCAAACTATCACAGTTATGTTGTCGTTACCGCCCAAATCGAGAGCCTGACTCATAAGTATATCCGCCGCATCATCCACTGTTTCAGCTACCATACATAATGCCCCGATTTCATCATCTTTGAGATTTTCATACAGTCCGTCCGAGCATATTATGTATCTGTCGTGCGAGCAGTATCCGTTAAACACAACAACGGGGTCAAACTTGTCTTTATTGTCGCCCATACCGATATACTGAGTTATTATATTGCCGAAAGCAAGCTCCTTTGGCAGAGAGTGATCAACGGATAGCTGTTCAATTTTTCCGCTATGCAGTCGGTAAACCCTTGAATCTCCAACATTGCCTATATAAACATCTTTCTCAGAAAAAATTATCCCCGCAAAGGTGGTTCCCATAACTTCAACATTGTGACGGCCGGCATAGTCCTTAACTTTTCGATTAATATCTTTTATGAAGTTGAGCATTTGAGTATTCAGGTTTTCAGAGTCAAACTCAATATCAATGGCGGATTTTGCTGCAAGGTATGAGGCTGTATCGCCCTTTGCCTCACCGCCCATACCGTCAAAAACAGCAATCAGGCTGTTGTTTCGGCTGTCAAGCTCACCCGAAGCACTGAAAACCAAAGTGCTCTCAGAACGAGAAATAATTTTGCCGCCGCAAAAAAGATTATCCTCATTGTTTTTGCGAACATTGCCCGGTGAACTTATTGCGTGGTATTTAATTTTATAATGAATATCAAACATATATTTCTCCGAAAAATAGATTTGATTTTATTATAGCATAGAACGAATACAATTTCAATAAAATAAAAAACACCCCACATGTGATGCGAGGTGTCAATATAAAATTTTTGAACGGTATTATTACGAAACATAGTTAAGTGGATTCTGTCTGTCGGAACGCTGGTCACCTGTTCTGACTTCAAAATGACAGTGGTTACCGGTTGACTGACCCGTTGAACCGATTGCAGCAATCGACTGACCCTGCTTTACTTTCTGACCCTGACTAACATAAACCGCCGAGCAGTGACCGTAAAGAGTTTTGTATCCGTCGCCGTGATTGATGATTACATAATTGCCGTAGCCGGAATCATCATAGCCTGCCCATTCTACAGTACCTGCCTTTGATGCAACAATGGTTGCTCCGTAGCAATTACCGTCGGCAATGTCGAGTCCTGTGTGGAACTCACCACCCTCACGGTAGCCGTAAGTTGAGGAAATTGTGTGAACAGAAGGTACAGGCCACATAAAGCCCGAGCTACTGACAGTGCTTTTATATGTTTTTGATGAAGCTTTGCTGCCCTTGCCTTTTACAATTATCTTTTCAACAGGCTTTTGGGTTGTTTTAACATTTTTAACTACTGCGTCAATCTGGACTCCGTCAAGGTAAGAAACCATGTAGGTTGTTTCCTGCTTGCCGTTTACGCCCTTCTGCTTAACCTTTTGGTAGGAAGAATCCTTATTTTTATCATAAGTTGTTTTTGTTTCGTAAGGGATTGTTTCTGTTTCAATAATTTCTGTTTTAACAAGAACCTGAATCTGTTTTTCTGACTGAGCTTTTTCAATCAACTCGTCAACTGTCACAAGTTCGTCATTATTAAATATGCCTTCTTTAACTTCGACTTCGTTTGAAAAACCAACCTCTGTTTTATCATCGTACTTTTCTTTGTACACAGCTATGAGGCTGTCAAGCTTTTCGTTCAGTTCATCTGCCGAACTGCAAACACCGATAAGCTCGTCGTTTACATAAAGACCTGCGAGATTGTCTGAAACACTGTCTTCATTTGAAACAATTGCATTTGAAACTTTGTCAGCGGAATCGTCCTTATCCACAACTGTAACCTGATAAACAGGCGTGAATTCTTCGCCAATATCATCCGAAAGTTTATCGCTGGTTATTTCTCTTGCCTTTTCAATTACTCCCGTGTCGGCAACAAGTGCTACTGTCTCTCCGTCACGCTGAACTTTAAGACCGAAATTAACATACTGTGTCCAGTACACTACAGTAATAACAAGCAGAAGAATTGAAACAGCAGGGAAAGCATAACCTGTTAAAGCCTGTTTCACGGTAAGATTCTTTAACGAAAAATTTTTGACCACCCTTACAGGCGTTAAAAGAATATAAATGACTGCAAGCAGTAGTGTACTTTGCAATTTCTTTTTAGAATTAGCTGAAGAAGCTCTGCCGGATTTTGAGGAAGCTTTTTTTATTTTATTTAACTCCTCTATTTCATTGTATCCGTTGACAGTTATAAACTTAGTGTTCAAACAAAAAACTCCTTAATTTGTAACTTGGATGTAATAATTACGGTATCTATTATAACATCTCGTTACTTTTTTGCAATAACTCAGGCAAATCTTCGTAATTATTAACTTACAAATTAAGGAAGTTGTTATTTATTTTTATCTAATTTTTACCATATATTATAGTAATCTTTCTTATTTTTCTTTAGCAGAATAAATTGTTTACATTTAAACCTTTAATTCTGTTATAGAATTCTACTAAAGAATTATGTGTCTTTTCAGGGTACAGTCAGCTATAATTCGCTTGATATATTTAAGTGAGTCATAATTTTCGGTATCCCTCATTAGCAGATAAAAGCTTGTGCGGCAACCCAATTATTATCCTCCATTAATAAGCATACATACAAACATTCAAGTCAACATCAGATTTAATTCCGTCAACCTTACCTTCTGTACTATACTGCCAAATGCCGAAATCGTAGTAATAATCCGGGTTATCCTCATATGATGCAAGCCATATTTCAGTATTTATAAGTTTTGCAAGGTCATATTCAAAGTATAACAGACTTCTGTTTGCGTAAACTACAGGGGTGTAACCCGATTTCTGCACAACATCACAATACTTGAGTGCTATTTGAGTTAAGGTGTCACGGTCTACATTATCTGTTCGGGCGTCGTCAAGTTCATAATGCTCCCAGTCAAAAACAACGGGATATTTCAGCTTGTAGTCACTAATAAGCTCGAGGGTATATTGAGCCTCTTCCTCTGCTTCTTCAACACTAACAGCCTGACTGTAAAAATACACGCCAACATCAAGCCCGGCATCTGTTGCACCTTCAATATTTTGCTTGAATTTTTCATCAGTATAAAGAATGCCTTTTTCACCGTAGCCTCGTCCTCCGCAACGGATAATTGCAAAATCAACACCTGCAGCTTTGACCGCCTGCCAGTCTATATCCCCTTGGACATAGCTGACATCTACTCCGACAGTGGAAATCTCCTTCCCATTTTGCTTATATGCAATAAAGCCGTTTTCATCAGTGTAAAATCCGTCATCATTATAGCTGTTGCGTGGCATACCTTCAATTGCATTTATGTATACAGGCTCGGCATCTGCTTCTGTACGGACAAGAATTTTTTCATCCTTTTGTACAGAATCTGTTGCCACTTGACTATGAGAATTTTCATTGTCGTTCGCCTGCGTATTGCGGTTTTTATAGAAAAAAATCAAACCGCCTGTTCCGATTGCAATTACAAGAAGAATGGCCAGAGGAACAATTATATAGCGTTTTTTTAATTTTTTCCGTCCTTTGTGGTGAACAGGTTTACCCATACTACTTCTCCTGAAATGTCAAATTTCTTTCGATAGTTCTACAATACCACAAATTTCGGGTTCTGTAAATGGAAATTATAATAAAATCACAAAATATTCAGATTAACTTCAATCTTCGTCACGGCTTATTATCATTAGGCACATTGCAAACACACCTACCGCAGCTCCGATAAAAAGTCCGATTATAAAACCTAATAACATAAAATTTTCCACCTTTCAATTGACAATTTAATTTGCAGGGTTATGTAATAATATTATCGGGTGAGCTGATGACAATTTATGTTGATACGCTGATTTTTACAAATATAATTATTGACTATCTTTTGCTTATACTAACAGCTAAAATCCTTAAAATAAACTTTCGGTACAGCAGGGCTATTATTGGAGCTGTTGCGGGGGGATTTTCGTCGTTGATAATATTATTGCCTGAGATGATTTTTATATTCAATTTATTGGTGAGAATTTCCATAACATTAATTATCATTTTGACAGCTTTTGGTTTTGGCAGCAAAAGAATATTCTTTAAAAGAACATTTATGCTTTTCATTATAAGCACCAGCTTTTCGGGAATAATACTTTTTTTACTTAATATTTTTAAAAGTGACTTTATCGCAATAAATAACAGCACTGTTTACATAAATATTTCGCCGTTGATGCTTATTATCTTTACCACTATAGCATATGCGGTACTTTCAGTTATTGATAGGTTAAGAATTGAAAAAACTGAACTTATACACAAAATTTGTTTTTTATATAAAGGAAGCAAATACAGTTTTTTATCCCGATATGACACTTGCTGTAATGTAAAGGAGCCTTTCAGCGGTAACGAGGTTATTATCACAGAAAGTCATTTGATTGACGGTATTAATGTTTCTGATGGTAACTACAGACTAATTCCCTTTAATTCACTTGGAGGTGAAGGTTTGATAAAGGGATTTTTACCCGACGAACTTTATATAGATAACGAAAAAATCCAAAGAAAAGTTTACATAGGTGTATGTGAAAATGTACTGAACGGAGAGGTCTGTTCAATCTTTAACTATAAAAATATTTGTGAGTGATTATTATGATTAAAAAATTTTTGACAAAAACAATTGCGTATGAATACTTAAAAAAATCTGCACCTGCAATGCACGCAAAACCAACCACTATGAGGTCTGTTTTAGAGGATTTGTGGGAAAAAATCTGCTCTTTAATAGAAAAAGCTTCAATTCGTTTGTGGTCTTTTGGCAATGATGTTTTTTACATTAACAGTGCCGACACTCTGCCTCCCCCGCTTCCAAAAAATGAAGAAGCTGAAATTTACAAGCAAATTGCTGAAGGTGACGAAACAGGTAAAAGCAAGCTAATTGTACATAACCTTCGCCTTGTGGTATATATTGCAAAAAAATTTGAAAACTCAAATGTGCCTGTTGATGATTTAATTTCTATCGGCACAATAGGGCTGATTAAGGCGGTAAACACATTTTCGCCCGAAAGGTGCATAAAGCTGGCAACCTATGCCTCACGCTGTATTGAAAATGAAATACTTATGCACTTGAGAAAAACCTCAAATAAAAAAAATGAAGTTTCAATTGAAGAACCGCTAAATACCGACTGGGACGGAAACGAGCTTTTGCTGTGTGATGTTTTAGGAAGTGACCCTGACATTGTAAACAAGGATTTAGAAAACGAACTTGAACGGGATCTGCTTTTGCAGGCGGTTGACAGACTTAACGAGCGTGAAAAAATGATTATGGAAATGCGTTTTGGTTTAAACAACAAAAAGGAGTTTACTCAAAAAGAGGTTGCCGACAGACTGGGGATTTCTCAGTCGTATATTTCCAGATTAGAAAAAAAGATAATAAAAAGGCTGAGGAATGACCTCAGCCGTATGGTTTAAAAAAGGTGCGGATTGCTCCGCACCCGTAACCGCTGATTAAATCGGCGGTTTATTTTTTATTTTGTTCTGCCTATATCCGTTCTGTAGTGAGCTCCTTCAAAGCTGATTTTACCCACTGCCTCGTAAGCCTTGGCAAGTGCATCATCCAGTGTTGCGCCCTTTGCTGTTACGCCGAGAACTCTGCCTCCGTTAGTATAGAACTTGCCGTCCGCATACTTTGTACCTGCATGGTAAACAGTGGCACCGTCAACCTGACCGTTCTCGTCCATACCAAACATCTCTATGCCCTTTTTGTAAGACTCAGGATAGCCGCCGCTTGCCATAACAACGCAAGCTGTAGGCTCGCTTGACCACTCAATTTCAAGCTCTGCAAGTTTACCGTCAATTACGGCATCGCAGATGTCGAGAATATCTGTCTGTAATCTTGGCAGTACGACCTGTGCTTCCGGGTCGCCGAAACGCGCGTTATACTCGATAACCTTAGGACCTTTAGGGGTAATCATCAATCCAAAGTAAAGGCAACCCTTAAACGGTCTGCCCTCTTTTGCCATAGCATTGACAGTCGGAACAAAAATTTCGTCCATACACTGTTTGGCAATCTCGTCAGTATAGTAAGGGTTAGGGCTGATTGTACCCATTCCGCCTGTGTTAAGCCCCTCATCATTGTCGTATGCACGCTTGTGGTCTTTGGAACTAACCATCGGCTTAACGGTCTTTCCGTCTGTGAACGAAAGCACCGAAACCTCGGGACCTGTAAGGAACTCCTCAATGACAATATTGTTGCCCGAAGCACCAAACTTCTTGTCCTCCATAATTGTTTTAACAGCGTTTACCGCATCATCAACTGTATTACAGATTAGCACACCTTTACCAAGTGCCAAACCGTCGGCCTTAACAACGCAAGGTGCAGCGTCATTTTCTTTTAACCAGTTTATAGCTTTTTCTGAATCGTCAAAAACCTCATACTGAGCGGTCGGAATACCGTACTTTTTCATAAGATTTTTGGAAAAGACCTTTGAAGCCTCTATAATAGCGGCATTTGCCTTTGGTCCGAAAGCACGGATTCCGGCTTCTTCAAAAGCGTCAACCATACCATCTGCAAGCGGATCATCAGGAGCTACAAAAGCGAGGTCAATGGCGTTTTCTTTTGCAAAATTCACCATTTTTTCCTTATCCATAACAGGAATATCAACTGTAACTGCATCCCTTGAAATACCACCGTTGCCGGGGGCACAATAAAGCTTGTCAACCCTTGGACTTTCAAGAATTTTTTTAATCAGGGCATGTTCTCTGCCACCTGAGCCAATCATCAATATATTCATAAATTTACCTCATTAGTGATGGAAAAGTCTTATGCCTGTAAAGCAAAGCGTCATATTGTACTTGTTGCAGGTTTCTATAACATTGTCGTCGCGTATGGAACCGCCAGGCTCGGCAATATACTGAACACCGCTCTTTTTGGCTCTTTCTATATTATCGCCAAACGGGAAGAATGCGTCACTTCCCAGTGAAACACCGGTAAAGGTTGCAAGCCACTCTTTCTTTTCTTCTCTTGTGAGAGGTTCAGGCTTTTCTGTAAAGAAAAGCTCCCATGTGCCGTCACGCAAAACATCTTCGTACTCGTCTGAAATATAAACATCAATTGTATTATCTCTGTCAGGGCGTCTGATGTCAGCCTTGAAAGGAAGGTTCAGGCACTTAGGATGCTGCCTTAAATACCAAATGTCAGCTTTATTGCCTGCAAGTCTTGTACAATGGATTCTTGACTGCTGACCTGCACCTACTCCTATAGCCTGACCCTCTTTTGCATAACAAACAGAGTTTGACTGAGTATATTTTAAAGTAATGAGTGCAATGAGCAAATCTCTTTTTGCTTCTTCAGTGAGTTCCTTGTTTTCTGAGATGATGTTCTGTGTGAGGAAAGCCTCGTCAATTTTCAGTTCATTTCTTCCCTGCTGAAAAGTAACGCCGAAAACATCCTTGTATTCCTGTGGTGCAGGAACATAGTCAGGATCGATTTTAACAATATTATATGTGCCTCTTCTTTTGCTCTTAAGGATTTCAAGAGCCTCGTCTGTGTAACCCGGTGCGATAATACCGTCGGAAACTTCTCTTTTGAGAAGAATTGCTGTTTGTTTATCGCAAACATCTGAAAGTGCTGCCCAGTCGCCGTAGGAGCTCATACGGTCTGCACCCCTTGCCTTTGCATAAGCTGAGGCAATCGGAGAAAGCTCCAAATCATCAACGAAATAGATTTTTTTGAGAGTGTCGGAAAGCTCGGTTGCAACAGCTGCACCTGCTGGTGAAACATGCTTGAATGAAGCCGCAGCAGGCAATCCTGTAGCAGCTTTGAGTTCTTTAACAAGCTGCCAACTGTTGAAGGCATCGAGAAAATTAATATAGCCCGGCTTGCCGTTAAGAACTTCTATAGGAAGCTCCTTATCGTCTTTCATAAAAATTCTGGATGGTTTTTGGTTAGGATTACAACCATATTTTAATTCTAATTCTTTCATTGCTTACCTCTTACTTATTTTTATTGACAATTCTTGATTCGTACTCGCCTGTTGCAATATCAATATAGCGTGTAAACAGCGAAACCTTGTTTTCGCTGTTTAGTGCGTTCCACACCTTATCAGTGAAAGTATCCAAATCGTCATCACCCACAACAACGGGAGTAGGCTCGCCCTCATAGCTTGGAAGAGGATTGCCGTCACCCATATAGGTATGGATA
This sequence comes from Ruminococcus sp., assembly GCA_017458105.1. Lineage (GTDB taxonomy): Bacteria > Bacillota > Clostridia > Oscillospirales > Acutalibacteraceae > Ruminococcoides. Next base: position 13,896 of record JAFTGC010000044.1, read on the forward strand.
AACCTGCCTTTACCTGCAAGCGGATTTTCGTAAGTGTAGGTATATCTCAGTGATGATTCAGGGTTGCCGTCGTCACTTTTGAGTATTGAAATTGAAATATCAAGTTTGCCGTCGGTAACATTGACTACACCCGAAATTCTCGGTGTAAAGTTAGGGTCGTCAGGCTCAAAGGTTCTTGTCTTTAGCGACTGCTCAAAGGTTTGCTCCTTATCCATAAGCTCGTAAACTGTGTCGGTTTGGTCGCCGTTTGTTACGATTGTTCTGTTGCCGAGAACCCGTACAGGGGCATAAATAATGAGTGAAGGGTCAACAAGCTTGCTCTCGTCAAAAGCCTGAGTGCGAATGCCCTGACCGTCCTCTACAAAAACTCGGTTACGGCTGTTTTCGCTTCTGCCCATAATAAAGTATGCAATAACTGCTTTTTTTCCGTCAGCTGTTCTGCCGAGCATAATACCTCTGCCGGGATATGCGTTGCCACTCAAATCACTTTCAAAAGAAATAGGTTTCATTGGTAAGCACCTCTCAATCTGAAATTATTGTTTTATTGTCTTTCACCCTGATTTTTCCGCTGCAAAAAAGTTCTACAGAAAGCGGAAGAATCTTCCACTCTACATTTTCCATAATTCTTCTTTGTAAAGTTTCGGGTGTGTCATCGTTTTTAACTTCAACTGCTCTCTGCATAATAATCGGACCGGCATCACACTCTTCTGTAACAAAGTGAGTGGTTGCTCCCGAAAGCTTTACACCCTTTTCGAGTGCTGCCTCGTGAACACGAAGTCCGTAAAAACCTTCGCCGCAAAAGCTTGGTATCAATGCAGGATGAATATTTATCATTTTGTTTTCAAAAGCAGAAATCACCTCGTGACCGAGAATCGTCATAAACCCTGCAAGCACAACTAAATCTGCATTTAAGCTTTTCAGCAAATCTGTTAGTGCCAAATCATAGCTTTTAAAATCCTCATAATCTTTTCTTCTGATCACTGCGGTAGCAATGTTATTTTTTTCAGCACGCTCAAGTGCGTATGCGTTTGGATTTGAAGAAACGACCGCTGTGATTTTTCCGCTTTTTATTATTCCGTTTTTTTCGGCGTCTATGAGTGCCTGCAGGTTAGTTCCCCCGCCGGAAACAAGTACGACAATGTTTTTCATTATTCAAACACTACTCCGTCAGTACCCTCGATTACCTCGCCGAGAACGACTGCGTCCTCGCCGTATGCTTTGAGAGTTTCAACCGCCTTATCTGCATTTTCTGCCGAAACAGCAACAATCATACCTATACCCATATTAAATGTATTGAACATATCGTGCTCAGGAATGTTGCCCACACGCTGAATAACCTTGAAAATCGGCAGAACAGGAACAGCGTCTTTCTTGATTTTTGCTGTCAAACCGTCTGAAAGCATTCTTGGAATATTCTCATAAAAACCGCCGCCCGTGATGTGCGAAATTGCCTTAACTTCAACCTTGCTGATAAGGTCAAGAATTGGTTTAACATAAATTCTTGTTGGAGTAAGAAGTGTTTCACCCAGCGGTTTGTCAAGTTCAGGGTACTCGTTATGAATAGTGTTTTCGTCTATGCCAAACACTTTTCTTACCAGTGAAAAACCGTTTGAATGAACACCGCTTGACGGAAGTCCGATAAGTACATCACCTGCCGCAAGCTTTGAACCGTCGATTATTTTCTTTTTATCTACAATGCCTACAGAAAAACCTGCAACATCATATTCGTCAACAGGATAAAAGCCCGGCATCTCGGCTGTTTCACCGCCAACCAAAGCGGAGTATGACAGCTCGCAACCGTCTGCAATACCCGAAACAATTTGGGCAACTTTTTCCGGAACATTCTTACCGACAGCTATATAATCCAAAAAGAACAAAGGCCTTGCACCGCAACAGACAACATCGTTTACGCACATTGCAACTGCGTCTATGCCGATTGTGTCGTGCTTATCGAGTAAAAAAGCAAGCTTTAACTTTGTGCCTACACCATCGGTTCCGCTGACAAGCACAGGTTCTTCCATACCTGTTAGATTTGGTTGGAACAAACCGCCAAAACCGCCGATACCCGAAACCACACCGTCTGTTTTTGTTCTGCTGACATGTTTTTTCATCAATTCAACGGCTTTATAGCCTGCAGTTACATCAACACCTGCATTTTTATAACTTTCAGAAAAACTGTTTTTCATACTACACCTCTGTTTTTAATGACTAATTTTCTGACTGAATTTATCGACAAAATTTTCTTTAGGAACAGGTGCCGGATAGTCGCCCGTAAAGCACGCATCGCACACACCCATGCCTCCCTTTGCGGTAATTTCTTTCATCTTATCAACATCAATGAAGCCGAGCGAATCAGCACCAATGAAGTTGCACAGCTCGTCAACAGTCATAGTGTTTGACGCCATCTCTCTCTTATCCTCAAGATTTGAGCCGAAATAGCAATTGAACTTCATCGGCGGAGCTGAAATTCTCAGATGAATTTCTGAAGCACCCGCCTCACGCAAAAGATGAACAATGTGCTGAGCTGTGTTGCCGTGTACAATTGAATCATCGACAATTACAACCTTTTTACCCCTGACCTGATGTCTGAGAACACTAAGACGCATTTTGAGCAAGCGTTCTTTCTTGGAGCTTTTAACATTTGAAAGGCTTCTGCCAATATATTTATTTTTCACAAAAGCAGTGCTGTACGGAATACCTGACTGCTCTGCATAACCCTGAGCCGCATCATTGCCTGAATCCGGAACACCGCTGACAATATCAGCCTCAACCGGGTACTCTTTGGCAAGCTCTTTACCAAATTCCTGCCTAATATAATGCACAGAACCACATTCAAGCATACTGTCGGGACGAGCTATGTAGATGTATTCAAAAAGGCACAATGCCTGCCTTTGCGGTTCTTCAATTTGATGGGAATGAAAACCTTCGTCATCAACAACAATCATCTCGCCCGGGCGGACACTTCTTATAAATGTTGCACCGATTGAATCAAAAGCACAGCTTTCTGAAGCCACAACATAAGAACGCCCGATTTTTCCAACGCAAAGCGGACGAAAACCGTACGGGTCACGCACTGCAATAAGCTTGCTTGGGGAACTGACTACAAACGAGTAAGCACCTTCAATTTTAACAGCCGCATCCCTGACAGCTTCTTCGATAGTATCACACTTTGTACGCATTGTTGCAATTACATAGGCAATCAACTCGGCATTTGTGTTGGACTGAAAGATTGCTCCGCCCTCTTCAAGCTCCTTACGAATTTCCGAAAAATTGGTAATTGAGCCGTTATGACAAATTGACATTGAGCCCTGGATGTACCTTATTACAAGAGGCTGTGAGCTGGCACGGTCTAAAGAATCATACGGAGTATAGCGAACATGAGCGACTGCAATATCGCCTTGATGTTCAAAAACCTCCATAGCACTGTCTGTCAGTACCTCTGACACCATACCAACATCTTTTACGGAAACAAACTGACCGTCACGGTTTACTGCAATACCTGCACTCTCCTGCCCACGGTGCTGAAGTGCGTAAAGAGCGTCACGGGAAAGAGCCGCCACATCCAGCTCGCTGTCTTTGCGAAAAATGCCAAAAACACCGCACTCCTCGTGAACCTTATCCTTTAGCAAATCAATGGTTATACTACTCAAATTTCATCAACCCTACTCTGTATATCTTTATCTTTGGCTATAACAGTTTCTGCCATTGTTTTTCTATTTTCTGCAAGTTTTTCAGCAAGTTCATCATCGGAAAGTGCCAAAATCTGAACTGCCAAAATTGCCGCATTTGCCGCACCGTTGACTGCTACTGTTGCTACAGGAATGCCTGTTGGCATCATAACTGTTGCAAGCAGTGCGTCCATACCGTCAAAGCAAGGACCCTTGCAAGGAATGCCGATAACCGGCAAAGTTGTGTTTGCTGCCAATACACCGCCGAGGTGAGCAGCCATACCTGCTGCAGCAATAATTACACCGAAGCCGTTTTTTATTGCAGACTTTGCAAACTCCGAAGCCTCGTCGGGAGTTCTGTGTGCGGACATTACACGAACCTCAAAAGGAACGCCAAAATCCTTAAGCTGTTTAATTGCCTTTGAAACTATTGGGAAGTCGCTGTCGGACCCCATAATAATTGCAACCTTTTTCATAACTTGACACCTTCCGAATTTATATTTGCCGATATTGATTTTTATTCAATCAATATCAAATATAGGCTCGGGTAAAATTACATTACACGAGCCTACATAACTTTACATATTCAATTATACTGAAAAACTGACAAAATTCAATAGTAATATTGAATTTTGTCAGTTGTGGAATAATTATTATAGATTAAAAGTTCAATTATTGATTGGTTTAGTTTTCACCAAAAAGGGTTTTACATTAAATTATTCTGCTGATGGGTCGTTCATCATTTCTTTTAAAGTTGTTGCAACTGTTGCAAGCGGTTTCAATTCGGAAGGAACGATAATTTTTGTTGACTTGCCGTCGGCAACCTTTTCAAAAGTTTCAAAGCTCTTAAGCTGCAGAACCTTGTCTGTAGGAGAGGCTTCGTTCAAAATTTTAAGAGCGTCTGCCTGAGCCTTCTGAACAAGCATAATAGCCTCAGCTTCACCCTGTGCCTCACGGATTTTTGCCTCTCTTACCGCATCAGCCTTTAGAATTGCGGACTCTTTATGACCTTCTGCAATGAGAATCTGACTTTTCTTTTCACCTTCGGCTTCAAGAATTTTTGCCCTTCTCTCACGCTCCGCTTTCATCTGCTTTTCCATTGAATCCTGTATTTCTTTTGGAGGAAGGATGTTCTTAAGCTCAACACGCTTAACCTTTATGCCCCACGCATCTGTTGCCTCGTCAAGGATAATCTGAATTTTGTCGTTGATTGTATCCCTTGAAGTCAGGGTTGCATCAAGTTCAAGGTCACCAATGATATTACGCAAGGTTGTTGCGGTGAGATTCTCTATCGCACTAAGCGGTCTTTCAACACCGTATGTGTATAACTTAGGGTCTGTAATTTCAAAATAAACAACAGTATCAATCTGCATAGTTACATTATCACGGGTGATAACCGGCTGCGGAGGAAAATCCACAACCTGCTCTTTAAGCGAAAGCTTTTTTGCGATTCTGTCAATAAACGGAATCTTGATATGAAAACCCGTTGACCATGTTGATTTATACGCACCCAGTCGCTCAACAACAAATGCGTGTGCCTGTGGAACGATTTTGATATTTTTAACTATTGCAATGATAATCACCAAAATGATGATAGCAATAATAATTAACTGCGGCATTACATTCACTCCTTAACAGGTGTAACAATAACCTTGACACCTTTAATTTCTTTTACTAAAATTTTTGTTCCAGACGGAATAACGGAATCGTCCTCGCTTTTGGCAGACCACACCGAGCCGTCTATTTTTACTCTGCCTACACCCTGTTCGTTGTTTATTTCATCCTGAACAAAGCCACTTTTACCAATGTACCTGTCAGAATTGGTCGGCACAATTTTTGTTTTTGTAATCTTCCTTACCAAAGGCCTGGTTACAATAAGTGCAATGAGCGACACTGCAACAAACACTACAATCTGCAGCCAGATTTTATCCGGCATAAAAATTGACAGTACTGCGGACGACAAACCTCCAGCTACAAACCAAATAGAAACAAGCTGATAGGTTGTTGCTTCGATAACAGCCAGAAAAACCGCTAATCCAAACCAGATATAAGGCATTACTTCCATAGTACATACCCCCTAACAAATAGAATTGTTCTTTCTTTTAAATTATATCATAACAAATTCTTGCGGTCAATACAAAAAACACTACACAAACCAAATAAAATATGGTATAATAGCTTTAAAGGAAGGTGGCACTATGGCATTTGACAATTTTACATTTGACGAAGGAATCAGCCCGGGTGGAATGAGAAGCCGTGACGAAATAAGAATTTTGATTTGCTACCTGCTCAATGCAGTAAAAAGACCTGTCCGAAAAGACATTATTATTGACGCTCTGCAAAAAAAGGCACTGGCAAACTATTTTGAGTCGAGCTCGTGCTTTGATGATTTGGTAAAGCACAAAAACATTGAAAAAACTCAGACAGGCGAATTTAAACTGACAAATGACGGTAAGCTGATTGCCAATCAGCTTGAAAATAACCTTTCACACACAGCAAAAGAAAAAGCTTTTTTGTGTGTTATGTCGCTTATGGAACAAGAAAAAAACGACCGTGACAACACTGTTAAAATAACCAAAACTGACAACGGATATACAGTAAAATGCACAATTTCAGGCGGAGAAGTTGAGCTGTACTCGTTTTGTCTTTATGTTCCTGATTATGCTCAGGCAAAACTTGTCAAAAAAAATTTTAAGAAAAATCCTGAAATTATTTATCAGTCAATGCTATCATTACTTACAAAGGATAAACGACTTGCCGTTAATGCACTTAGCGATATTGAAAAACTATCGTAAGAAGTTTGCTGTCACAAAAGATTTAAAAACAACAAAAGTGTAACGCCCGGCACACCCAGTCCGGCGGAAACACCTACACTAAGCAAACTAACAGGCAACACTACCCCGGTAAATGACGAAGTTAAATTTACTGCAAGCATTGCAACAATCCCACAACACATACTGAAAAAGGCTCTTAAAAAGGGCCTTTTATTTTTGCCTATTTTGTGGAGCAAGGCAAGTAAAATTAGAATTAAAAGTAGGACGCCAAACAATATAAACTGCATAAAATCACCCAAACAACTGCAAATAAAAATACCGACGGAAGTGCCGTCGGTAAATTATATGTTTGTAAAAATGATTCTATTACCAGAAGTATGCAATTACATCAAGTGCAATAACAAAAAGCACAAAGCCAAATGCAAAAAACTTTGTCCATCTTGAAAGGAAAGAATCCCAACTTCTTGCCTTATTCTTTGAGAAGAAAGAGTCAGCCGCACCGGTGATTACACCAAGACCCTGCTGATGGCCTTCCTGGAGAATGATAACAAGAATGATAAGAACACAGAAAACCAAAAGTAACGAACCTAAAACTATCTGTAATGTACCCATTTATATTCACCTCTCATAAGTAAAATTCATAACAATATACAATATAATACCATATACAATTTTATTTTTCAAGTGTTTTTTTAAAATTTATAAAATTGAAATGTAGGTTTACAATAGATGCGTTACAATAGATAGAAAAAAGGATAGCAAATAGGAAACTTCTGTGTTAAAGTTAATTTGCAACAACTATCCAAACAAAGGAGAACCTATTTGCTATGAATACTGTAACACAAAAGATGAA
>JAFTGC010000045.1 GCA_017458105.1 Ruminococcus sp.
CCAACCGAGGAGGGTACCCCCTAGGTTGGAAAAACATTGACTCATGAACTTTTTAAAAAATCTTACACACTTTTCTTGACAAAGCCAAATTAAGCATAAAAAAACGGAGGTTCTTGTTAAAAGTTACCTCCGTTTTAATTATATATTCTGTTTAGTCCTGTTTATCTGTGCTGCCAATGTCTATGATCGTTCCATTGCTGCCGGAAACCTTTGGAAGCTCGCCGTTCCATTTTTCAATCTTTTTGTTTTCAATAACCTTATCTGTGAGCGACGCACTTATGGTCTTGTTAGCCTTTGCCTCTGCTTCAGCCTTTACCTTAGTAGCCTCAGCCTCTGCTTTTGCGTTTGTGATAGCGGTATCTTTTTCGGTTTCGGCTTTTAAAAGTTTTTGCTGAGCAACCTGCTTTTCTTCAATAGCGGTTATGAAAGCCTCTGAAAAGTCAAAGTCTATTATATTTACATCGGTTATGTAAAGACCAATGTCGTTAAGCTTGTTGTTTAAACCCTGAATAAGTCCCTCGGAGATAAGTGCCCGGTTGGTAACACTCTCTTCGGCTGTATATGTGGCGGTGATAGCCTTAAGCACCTCGTTCACAGCAGGAACCACCAAAACATCCTCATAATCTGCACCTATGTTTTTATATATGCTGTAGCTTTTTGAGGTGTCAACACGATAGTTGATTGCCAGTGCGGTATTGACGCTTTGCAAGTCCTTTGAAAATGCCTCAGTGTTCACCTCGAGCTTGCGGATACGGTTGTCAATCTCGACAACATTCTGAACAAACGGTATTTTTGCGTGCATACCCTCCTGCAGAACCCCCTCATTCACACTGCCAAGGGTAACTACAACACCGGTGTGACCTGCCGAAACGACCGTAAAGCTGTTTATTGCAATAAAAATAACTGCTATAACCAAAACTGCAATAATTACAATTTTTTTAGCCTTAAAATTTTTCTCTTGGATATTCATATTTTTTCTCCTTTATTCCTGCAAAATTTGTGCTTATATGATTATACCACAGGTTGTGCAACTGTCAATACCCATAAAACAAAAACGGCCTGCCAAGCAAGCCGTTTAAACACTACACAACTCTTTGAGGTTATGTAGTTTGTCTGTTATTTATACCAAATGATATTGAAAGTGCTTCGTCAACTTTGTTCATAGAGCCGTTTTCGACCTCGCCCATTTTTTCACGCAGACGGCGTTTGTCAATTGTTCTGATTTGTTCCAGCAGAACCACGGAATCCTTTGCAAGACCGCTGCTGTTGCCGTTAATTTCTATATGGGTAGGCAGTTTTGCTTTTTGATGCCTGGAAGTTATTGCCGCAGCAATCACTGTTGGCGAATATCGGTTGCCAACATCGTTTTGTACTATTAAAACCGGGCGAACACCGCCCTGTTCGCTGCCCACAACAGGGCTTAAATCTGCATAATATATATCTCCACGCTTAACTGTCATTGATTTCACTCTCCGAAATTTTCCGTTAATGTTTTTCAAATAAGTTGTCAATAATATTTTTGCCACAAACTTACTTTTTTATTCCGTGACAATATATATTACGGAAAATTTCTCAAGAGGTTATATGTTCAAGAAGATTTTTGTACAAAGGTTATGTGCAAATCGCCGTTTCGTATATTTTCAATGTAGCCGTCTGCATTAAATTCAACAGAATATCCGTTGACTTTTGCGGTGTATGAGCCGTCTTGCTCCTTAACCTTAGGTTCAGAAAGGCTGATTTCTTTCAGCAGTTTGCTGATTACAGCAATAGGTGCAGAAGTCGGAAAGTCGCCGATGCCGTATGTTGTGCGAATTTGCTGAAAATCCATAGTTACCTTTTCGTCTTTAACTGTGTAGGTGTAGCCTTTTATCTCGTCGGGCGAATTTACGGTGAGCGTCAGCTTGCCGTCCTCAGAATAGCTTATTGTGCCGCTGAAATCAATCTGCCCCGTGCTTATGTAAACATCAGATTTGAAATATGTATTTATCGTAAAATTTTTTTGTTCAATTTCGGAACAACCGCAAAGCAAAAAAATAAACACAAAAATTATTGGCAGAACCTTCCTCAAATTATCACCGTCCGAAGTAAAATTTTTCAGTTTGGGTTTTGCAATTCCTGTGTTTTTAATCAATTACAATCAAAAAATCTTTTCAAATACCTTTGGCAGGCAGTTTGGAATATCCCTCGGCAGCATAGAAATTTCTGTGAGGTTATCCCTTGCGTAATCGCCTGCCTTTCCGTGAACAAAAGCTCCTATGCACGCACTTTCAATCGGGCTGTACCCCTGAGCGAGAAACGACGCAGTGATTCCTGCCAGAACATCACCGCTGCCGCCCGTAGACATTCCCGGGTTGCCTGCATAGCTTATGTAGGTTTGTTCGCCGTCCGTTATGATAGTGTCCGCACCTTTGAGTACGGTAACAACCGAAAATTCACGGCTGAAATTTTCGGCAGCCTTTTGCCTATTGGCCTCAACTTCACGAACAGACAAGCCCAAAAGCCTGCTCATCTCTCCGGGGTGGGGAGTGAGAACTGTCGGGCAGGATTTTTCATTCAATAAATTTATATGCTTTGCCACGCAATTTATGCCATCGGCATCAATAACAATCGGGCTCTGATTTTCGGTCAGCAGTGCGGTTACAATTTTTTCTGTATCGTCACACACCCCAAGTCCGCAACCGACAAGCACACCGTTTGCACTGTTGGCATTTTCTGTTATGGCTGCAATGTTTTAAGCCGAAAATATGCCCACGGAGTTTGCCTGCATAGGCAGATAAACAGCCTCGGGAACAGCAGGAGCAACAATAGGGTAAACACTGTCTACAAACGCAAGTTTAAGCAATCCTATTCCGCTACGTAAGGCTCCCGTTGCAGACAAAATCTGAGCACCAGCCATACCGTAACATCCGCAGACCGAGAACAAACAGCCCATACTGCCCTTGTGGGCATTGTATGGGCGTGGCTTAATTTTTTCTTTTAGGTAGTCAAAATTTATTTCTTTCATTATTTTTCCCTTAATATTTTAAGAACTTTAATTTGAAGTTCCGACGGTAATTTTGGACGCATACCGTTAAAAATAGTTTCATTTGGCTTTAGAACCAACGCACAGTTGCCGCGTGCCTCATTAAAAAAGTTGAAAGAATAAACTCCCTCGTCCTCAACATTATCAACACAAATAAAGTATTTGTTGATTTTTACACCGCTGTAGTCCTTGTCGTTGAATTTTACTATTTCCTTAATTTCTTCAAGTCTGACTCTGACAAGTTTTTTCCTCTTGCGTTTTGCAATAATTTTATCAATAATCAGGTAATTATCCACAACCTGATACTCAAACTCTATGGTTTGATTTTTAATCATAAGCACGGCTGTCGGTATGAGTGCCATAAGCAGGAATATTCCGATATAAACAAAATACGGAACAATCACATAGGCAAGCAGTATGCAAATTACGGGTATGCCGATTGACAGCAGTATGTAAACCACAGCAAGGGCTTTGTCCTTGAGTGTTCGGTTTTTCTTTACAACCTGTTCACAAAATCCATCCATTTTTTACTCTCCTTTTCATTCATAACAATCATAATAACACAAATCGCAAAAAGATACAAGGCATTGATTATAAAAAATGTATAATAATGCTATTGCAAATTGTGCTAAAATGTGTTATATTAAAAAAGATGGATAACACAGTGACGGAGAAAAGTAACCCTTTGTTTGTGCCTTAAAGAGAACTGTACCCTTGGGCTGAAAGTACGGTGGTGCGGCAAAAGGCGAAGTTCCCTCCCGAGTGGCAGTGCTGAATTATTAAATATAGTAGGTGCTGACGGTGGCTACCGTTATATGGCAACAGAGTGTTTGCTTTGTGCAAAAATTATGGGTGGTACCGCGGATTTTTATTCGTCCCTGAGAGTTTCTCAAGGGGCGTTTTTATTTTATACGGAGGAATTTATGGAAAAAAAAATTATTAACCTTAAAAAAGAACTCGAAAACGAGCTTGTTAAAATCGGCAGTCTTGCCGATTTGGACAAAATCAGAGTTGCCTACCTTGGCAAAAAGGGCAGTATCACAGGGCTCCTCAAAGGTATGAAGGCACTCTCGCACGAGGAAAAAAAGGAATTTGGCAAAAAGGTGAACGAGCTAAAGGGGCTTGCCTCAAAAAAAATTGAGGAAAAAACCGCTGAACTCAAGCAGAAAGAGATCGAGCTTGAAATTGCGGCTATGCCACAGTTTGATATAACTGCCCCTGCCGACCTTGCCAGGGGTTCGTATCATCCGATTACCCTTGTTCAAAGGCAGTGCGAGAAGATTTTCCGTTCAATGGGCTTTAATGTCGAGGATTATTCCGAGGTTGTGACTGATTACGAGTGCTTTGAATCGCTCAATATTCCAAAGCACCACCCTGCAAGGGATATGCAGGACACATACTATCTTGAGAACGGCCAGCTATTAAAGTCACAGACCTCAGCCGCTCAAAATGCTATTCTCAAAAAATACGGCAAACAGCTTATTGAAGATGGCAGACCTATCAGGGCAATCTTCCCGGGAAGATGCTTTCGTAATGAGGCAACCGACGCCAGCCACGAGAACACCTTCTTCCAGATGGAGGGCGTTATGGTTGACAAGGATATAAGCATCTCAAACTTAATTTATTTTATGAAAACAATGCTCTCCGAGGTTTTCCAAAGAGAGATTAAAGTCAGACTCCGCCCGGGATTCTTCCCGTTTGTTGAGCCGGGTTTTGAGCTTGATATAAGCTGTCTTATCTGTGGCGGTGACGGCTGTTCGTCCTGTAAACACAGCGGTTGGCTGGAGCTTTGCCCTTGCGGTATGATTCACCCCGAGGTGCTGAAAGAGGGCGGAATTGACCCTGAAAAATACACAGGCTTTGCCTTTGGTTTGGGACTTACCCGACTTGCTATGATGAAGTACAAGGTTAAAGACATAAGAGATTTAAACAGCAGCAGTCTTAAAGCACTTGCACAGTTTACAGATGACGAATAAGGAAGGAGTTTTGTAACAATGTTTTTATCTATGAATTGGATTGAGGATTTTGATGACCTCAACGGAATAGACAAAGTGGAGCTAATCCATAGGTTTTCGCTTTCTACAGCAGAGGTCGAAAACGAAATTTTCTTCAAAGGCTCTGACCTAAGCGGTGTGGTTGTTGCAGAAATTAAGTCTGTAGAAAATCATCCCGATTCAAAAAAATTACACCTGCTTAAAGTTGACGCAGGCGAAGCCGAGCTGACAGATGTTGTCTGCGGTGCTCCTAATGTACGTGTTGGTATGAAAACAGCTTTTGCAAAAATCGGTGCTAAAATCGGCGAAATCACCATTGCACCCCGTCCGCTTGCAGGCTTTAACTCCTATGGTATGTGCTGTTCCGAAGCAGAAATCGGCATAAGTGACGAAAACTCCGGAATTATGGAAATTACCGACGATATTCCTAACGGAACCGACCTTAAATCAGTTTATGCAATTGATGATATTGTGTTTGAGGTTGACAACAAGTCGCTTACAAATCGCCCTGACCTTTGGGGTCACTACGGCATTGCCAGAGAGATTGCCGCCCTTGCAAACAGACCGCTCAAACCGCTTGATGTTGAAAATCTTGAGCAGTACAGCGGACTGCCTCAAATTGATATGAAAATTCAGGATAAGCTGTGCCAGCGTTACTCCTGCCTGCAGGTCGAGAATATAAACCGCTCCATCAGCCCTGTTGATATGCGAATCAGGCTTCACTACTGCGGTATGCGTGCAATCAACTTCCTTGCTGACCTCACAAACTATCTTATGCTCGAGATGGGTCAGCCGATGCACGCCTTTGACTCACGTAAAGTAGAAAAAATCAGAATCAAGCGTTTTGATACCCCTTTTAAATTTACAACCCTTGATAATGTCGAAAGAAACATTGATGAAAATACTTTGATGATTTGTAACGACAACACACCTGTTGCAATTGCAGGTATTATGGGCGGTCTTGATTCTGAGATTGTTGACGATACAACAACACTTACTCTCGAGTCCGCAACATTTGACTGCGTTTCTATCCGTAAATCAACGGTAAGGCTTTCTCACAGAACAGACGCTTCTATGAGGTACGAAAAATCCCTCGATCCCGAGATGACAACAGTCGCAATCGCAAGGTTTGTAAATCTTCTTAAAAAGTATGACAGCGGTGTTCAGGTGGTGTCTTCACTTACCGACGAGTATGCCTATCACTACGATACTGTTACACTCAGCTTTGATAAGCACTTTGTTGACCGTTACACTGGAATTTCTATTGATAACGATACTATTGTCAACACTTTAACCTCGCTGGGATTTGAGGTGACCCTCGAGGGCGATAACTTTACAGTTGTGGTTCCTTCATGGCGGGCTACCAAAGATGTTACGATTAAGGCGGATATTATTGAAGAAATCACAAGAATTTACGGCTATGATAATTTTGACATCAACACCACTCGCTCTCCGCTTTATCCAATCAGAACCGATGTCAGAAAGAGTGATGAAGAAAAAATCAAAGATTTACTTGTGAAAAAGTACAATCTGCACGAGCTTCACTCTTATGTTTGGGTTTATAATGATGAGCAAAAAGCACTGGGTATCCCTGTTGAAGAAAATATTCGTCTTGCAAACGCAACAAACCCGAATATTGAAACAATCAGAAAGTCAATTATTCCTACTCAGCTTTGTCAGGTTAAGCAAAATGCAGGCTACAGTGCGGACTTCGGCATTTTTGAAATAGGCAGAGTGGTTGAAGGTGTTGACGAAAATAACCTGTGTGTTGAGCGTAAAAAGCTTGCCGTTACGCTGTTTAGCAAAACAAAGGATATTAAGTCGCTCTATCTTGACTTGCGTGATATTCTTGCTACAATTACTGATGACCTCAAACACCGTGAGCTTAATTTCTCGGTTGAAAGTGCCGAACAAAGTTATGAGCACCCTGTAAACCTCAACGCAATTTATTTGGACGGCAAAAAACTTGGAAAAATAGGAATAGTTCACCCGACAGTCGGCAAAAAAATTGATAAAAAAGCAAACATCGTATTTGCCGAAATTGATATTGATGTTTTCGCTTCCGTCAGCAATGCAAGCATTGTTTACAGCGAACCGTCAAAGTTTCCTCCAATGGATTATGACCTGAGCCTTGATTTGCCACAGGGTACATTTTTCAGTCAACTTAAAGAGTGTTGGCAGAGTATCGGTGCAGAAATTCTCCGTGACGCAAGGATTGTCGATACCTATGATACAGACGAAATCCACAGTATGACCGTTCGCTTTGAGTTTTCATCTGACGAAAGAACACTTTCCTCCAAAGAAGTTCAGGATATTATGGATAAGGTTATTGAAAACCTCGATAAAATAGGAGTTAAACTCAGAGGTTGATAAAAAAATCACCTGACTGACAAAATGTCGGTCAGGTGATTTTATGCTTATTTAATTTTGTGAATTACACCGCAGGCAATTTTTTTACCTGCGTTACCTGCAGGTTGTGAATGAAAATCATCGGCATCGCTGTGAATAACTACTGTTCGCCCGATAATATCCTTTAATTTAAAACGGTTGGTCAGCACTGCAAGGTAAGCGTTGCCGTCAACGGAAAGCAGCGGCGGTAAATCACCGCTGTGGTTTGGGTGCGATTTATCGTTTGGGTTGTAATGCCCTTTTGTGCCGGAAAAATCTTTGCCTTCGCAGTTTTTCCCTTCATGGATATGAAAAGCAAAAAATCCCGAATCATTTTTTTCCGGAAGTCCAAAAATATTGGCAACAACCATTACACCGTTTTTCTTTTGGAAAAACTCCACTTTTCCGTATAAATCAGGTGCTTCTTCTCCGCCGTTAATACAGGCAATTGCCCTTGAATTCGCAAAATTATTACGCATAATATCACCTCATAATATTTTATACCAAATATTAAAACAGGTGATAATTATGATTATTTGTTATCAATCAGGCATATTGCTTGGGCAGAGATTCCCTCTTTTCTGCCGGTAAAGCCGAGGTGTTCTTCGGTTGTTGCCTTAACGCTAACGGCGTTTATATCAATTTTGCAGGCTTTTGCAATATTTTCACGCATAGTCGGTATGTACGGTTTAAGTTTAGGCGCCTGTGCAATTACAGTTGAGTCGATGTTCAAAATCTTGTATCCGTTATTATCAAGAATTTTTACAACTTCTTCCATAAGTCGGATGCTGTCGGCACCCTTAAATCTCTCGTCAGTGTCAGGAAAGTGCTTGCCTATGTCACCCAGTGCCGCCGCACCGAGCAGTGCGTCCATAATTGCGTGAAGCAGAACATCTGCATCACTGTGACCCAACAGCCCCACCGTATGCGGAATTTTAACACCGCCTATTATTAAATCCCTGTTTTCTGTCAGCTTATGTACATCGTAACCTTGTCCGATTCTCATATCATTCACCGTCCAATTCTGCAAATTTTTCTGACATAGTCGGGTTGCCCCTCGTCAGTTTTTTTATACTCAGGTCATTGAGCTTGTTGTTTGCAAGCCTGAGGTTATTTTCCGAAGAAATTAACGCCTCTTTTGTTTTTTGCAAATGATTAATGGTCTTGTCGATTTCTTCAATTGCCTTGTTGAATTTTTCGCTTGCTATGCGATAATTCCTGCCGAATTTATCCTGAAAACTCTGCAGTTTTTCTTCAAAATGTGTAACATCAATCTCTTGTTGCTTAAACGATTCAAGCTCCTGACGGTATTTTAAGGAATTTAGTGCGGCGTTCCTCAAAATTGTAATCATCTGAATAAAAAATTGAGGGCGGATAACATACATTTTTTCATAACGGTGAGAAACATCTACAATGCCTATGTTGTAGTAGTCGCTGTCCGCTTCAAGAAGAGATACCAAAACCGCATACTCGCAGTTTTTTTCTCGCCTGTCTTTGTCGAGCTTTTGAAAAAAATCCTGATTTTTGTGTTTAGTGGCGGTAGTGTCCATTTCGTTTTTCATTTCAAACATAATGGATATATACTCCATACCGTTTTCGTCATAATCACGAAAAATAAAGTCGCCTTTTGTGCCTGTTGATGCGTCGTTGTCTTTCTCAAAATATGCACGCTGAAAACCTGCCGGGCGAATTTTGTCAAACTCCTGCATACAGTGCTGTTCAAGGCTTTCGCCTATCATCTTAGTGGATTGTTGTGCCTTAAAATCTTTGTAAAACGCAATTTCTTCGTCCTTTGCACGAAGTTCGACCTCATATTTTTGGCGAATATTTCTTTCTGAAATATCCTTTTTTTCCCTGTCAATTTCTATCTGATTTTGCAGCTTTTGAATTTCGTTGTCTTTTTCCAATATTGCCGTTCTAACGGAAAGTTCCGCATTTTTCGAGCTGTTGTTCAGCTTTTCGTTTAGCGTGGCAATTTCTGTTTTTTGAGCGGAAAGTTTTTCGTTCAACTTATTTCTGAGTTCGTTAAGCTCTATATCTTTTTTCTGCACGGCACTTTCAACTGAGGCGTCTTTTTCTTTTTTAAGGTTTTCAATTTGTGCCTGCAGAGCAGCGATTTTATTCTCGCGTTCGGTTAATGCAGAGCTAAGCTCATTTTTTGTTTTAGAAACAGCAATATCCACTTGGTCTTTGGTGTGTACTTCAAAATTTTTCTGTTGTCTTTCGAGTTCTTTCTGAAATTCTTTGTCACGCACCTGCTGAACTATTGCGGAGTAGCCTGCTTCGTCAATCTGAAAAACCTCTCCGCACTTAGGGCATTGAATTTTTTGCATAAGTATCACCTCAAAATCTGCTTTCAAGAATTTTTTCCGCCATTAAAATATCATCACGAGTGGTAAGCTTTATGTTTGTGTAAAGTCCGTCCACTACAGTTACGGTCTGCCCGAAATATTCAAACAGCTTGCAGTCGTCAGTAAAATCAACCGCACTTTCTTTGGCTTCAGATAAAAATTCAAGGTATTTTTCCTTATCAAAAACCTGCGGAGTCTGAATTGCCCTCAAGGTACTTCTGTCAGGAGTTTCTTTAATGGTATTATCCGTATTAACGATTTTTATTGTGTCCTTAACAGCAACACCAAGTGCGGCTGCACCTGTGGAAATTCCCATAAGAACCGACTTTTCGATTTCAGCTACAGTTATTAAGCACCTTGCACCGTCGTGAATTGCAAGGTGAGTTGACTTTTTGTCGGTGGCATTAATGCCGTTTGCAACGCTCTGCGAGCGTGTTTCTCCACCCGAAACAACTGCCTTTACCTTGCTGAAATTGCTGAAATTGTAGTTGTTAATTATGTTTTCAAAATCTGCACGGTCACACTCACGGCAGACAATTACAACTTCGTTCACAGATAAACTTTCTTCAAACGCCTTGATTGTGTAATATACAGCAGGCTTACCCAGCAACTCTATAAATTGTTTAGACTTGCCCAGCCCCATTCGTGTGCTGTTGCCGGCACATACAATAACTGCCGAAACAAATTTTTTATTGTTTACAACTTTATTTTTACCAAAACTGAAGTTTTTTAGCAAGATTTTTACCGTCCTTATAAATCAGTATTATCAAAAA
The DNA here is from genome assembly GCA_017458105.1 of Ruminococcus sp. GTDB lineage: Bacteria > Bacillota > Clostridia > Oscillospirales > Acutalibacteraceae > Ruminococcoides. The sequence goes on from JAFTGC010000045.1 coordinate 10,529, forward strand.
CCAATTAAGCCTTTTAATGTGTTCAAAAGGAAATCAAATCCCCAGATTACTCCGCTGAAAAAGATAATCAGCAAAATTGCCGATAATATCCTCACTGTTGTTCGCTTTGCGGGGCTCATCTCCTGAAATTCCTCTGCGTCTTTATCAAATTGCGACTGCTTTTCAAATATATCATCGGTAATATCGGAGTTGTCAACTTCTGTATCCGGTTGAATTGCACCGATTCCCACGCAGATGTCGTATGCTTTTGAGTACGCTTGATACGGCACGGTTATCATTACATCCGTGGTAGTGTCGCCACCTGTCAGCGGTTCGCACGCAAAGCTTTTTGGAGCCGCAACACTGCCCGACGGAATCCCTGCACTTTCAAGTGCTGCACGGATTCTTTCCTTATCAACTCCTGAGGAGTGGCACACGGCAACAGGGGTGTTTTTGTCGGTTATTTCTCTGAGTTTTTTATGGCAGTTATTACAAACAGTATCTTTATCGTTGTAAATTGTTCTGCATTTAGTGCAATATAACATGGTAAGTTCCTCTTTAATAGTTGATTTACTTAAATATTTTAACATATATCTGTTGCGAATACAAGTTGAGGAAAATAGTTTGTATAATATTTCTGTCACTGACAATAATAGTGACGGAGGTGTTTTTATGGACGAGTATAATAAGTATAAGAATCGTAACGAAAACCATAAAAAACGAAATTCAATGGCAAACAAGGTGAGCTTTTATGTTTCATTGGCAATCTGCGTAACGGCAATAGGCTTAGCCGTTTGGTCAACCTATACATCCTATTCAGAGTATAAAGAAAAACAGCAGATTATCGACAACACTTCAGCCACCCAAGTCAACAACGCAGTAACAGGCGTGACGGTTACCAAAACTACTGTTCCGCCGACATCACAAACCAATACTGTTACGGAAACTACACTAACCGAAACCACCCAGCCAACCACCACCCGGCCTGCCGAAACATCAACAACTTCTCCTCAGACATCCACCACAATGTCAGCGGTTGAAACAATGCTGCAAGTGCCGGGCAGTTTGATTTATCCGCTTGAGGACGCAAAGGTAAGCAAGGGCTATTCAAAAGACGCTGTCTATAGCAAAACAATGGGCGACTACCGAAGTCACCTGGGGCTTGATTTTAGTTGCACTAAAAACTCAAAGGTGCTCGCCATGGCGGACGGTATAGTGTCGGATATTTACGATGATGACAGAATGGGTAAGGTGCTTATCGAGGACTGCGGTTCGTTTATGATTTACTACAGCGGACTTGATAAGGTAAAATACAAAATAAATGACAGCCTATCCCAAAAAGATGTTATCGGTAATGTAGGCACAATCCCAAGCGAGAGTAAGGACGGGATACATCTTCATGTTTCGGTCAGGGTAAACGGAAATTATGTAGACCCGCTTTCTGTAATCAGTAATAATGAGTGATAAACTGTAAGGACAGGCGTTTGTGCTTGTCCTTATTTTATGATAAATAGTGAGCCTCTAAAAACCTACTGCCACACAGTTAGTTTTTTAGAGGCTCATAACTGCCGATAAAAAATCAACCGGCTTTATTTAACAGATTTATCCCTTAATTCAACATATGATTTAATTAACGAAACAGCATCATCCTGACTCATTTTACCACTGTTTATGCAAAGGTCATAGTTTTGTGCTTGCCCCCACTTTTGACCTGAGTAAAAGCTGTAGTAGTTAGCTCTTGTTTTGTCTGTTCGGCTGACAATCTGTTCGGCACGCTTTGCGTCAATTTTATGATACTTAACTGCGTGTTGTTTGCGGTATTCCATATCTGCATTTATATATATGTTTATTACATTCGGATAATCACGCAAAACATAGTCAGCACATCTGCCCAGTATTACGCACGGACCTTCTTCTGCAAGTCGTTTAATCATTTTGTGCTGAATTATATAAAGTTTATCATTTACAGGAAGATCTCCCATTGCAGAAAATCCGTTTCCAAAGTTGTAAAGTCCCATAGAGAGCGAGTAAAGCAAGCTGTTCGCTGCCTTTTCATCAATTTTTTCAAAAACCTCCGGATTCATTCCGCTCTCCTTGGCGGCAAGTGATATTAGTTCTTTATCATAAAACTTAATTCCCAGTTTATCAGCAAGCGAGCGTGCAATATCGCTGCCACCGCTTCCGAATTGTCTGGCAACCGTAATAATATGTTTTGTCATAAGTTCATTTACCTCCTAATATGCTATGTATTGTCATATTATCAAATATATTGTACCACAAAATTTTCAAAAAATCATTGTATTTTTGTGAAAAATGCAACTTTGTTAATATTAAACAACAAGTATTCGGCTTACTTGTTAAAATTGACAGTGCTTTTATAATTATTAGAAAATCAATTAATACTATTAATAGTTTGTGTCTATATGAAGAAATAATACCAATATATAGTATCTTAAAAAAATTTTTCAAAAAAATTTAAAAAATCCTTTGACAAAAAGAAAAAATGTGGTATAATAAATCCTGCTGTTGAGGCAAGGGCAAAATAAAGCCTCGGACATCAAAAAGTTTTTCAAAAAAGTTTAAAAAACTCTTGACAAAATCGAAAAGATATGTTAAAGTTAAATA